>JBAPMH010000263.1:0-8753 GCA_049278515.1 Chthoniobacterales bacterium | reverse complement strand
CATCCAAGATCTCGAGAAACGACTTGTAGCGGAGCGTCTCGCCAAAACGGCCGCAGAACAACGCGCGGCGGATGAGTTAGCGTTACGACAAAAGATCGAGGAGGCTGGCCGTAAAAAAGACGAACTCGGGACTACTGGTGTACAAAAAGAATTTGAAAAGCGAATCAAAAATCTCGAGCAACGGCTGGAAACGGAGCGTGTAGCCAAAGATGCCGCCGAATCGCGGCTAACGACCGAGACAAAGCTCAGACAAGAAGCCGAAGAACGAGCTCGGAAATCCGACGACACAAGCTCGACCTCTAATCCGGAGCGATCCGTGACCGCGAAGAATTTCGACCTGGGCAGCATAACCGCGACCGCGGACTGGGCGCGATCAGACCGGAATGAGCTGGAAATATCTTTTTCTTTCACAAACACAACATCACGTCCGTTATGGCTAATCCCAGCCATGCCCAGAGACCGAGGCGGGATTCAAGCAAGCGATGACCTCAAGAATAACTACGAATTGAGGGACACCGGAGGCTTTCGGCGCGGCTCTCTACCGCTTCAAGCCCCCCGCGGACAAAATGAATATCTTGAACTTCAGCCGGGCGTGCCTTCACCCGCTACCTTCCACTTCATGCGAAAACGGGGCAGTCTTGATGGAGCAACAAACGTTCGCTTTTTCGCGACGCTAACGATTGTCGAAGATTTGCAAACGCTGAAGTCATACAACAAGACTGTGACGGCTATACTCAATCTAAAGTGACGTGTCTGCGACGAACCGCCATATTTGTGTTGCTCGTTCATCTTCGACCGCCCTGTCCCGTCTGAATATGTCGTTTCCCATTATCATCCCGACGCCGTGCCGGACCCGCTGCTGCGGGATCTGCCCTACAGATTCTGCGAGGATGGAGCGCTATATGAATGTTTCAAAATCCAGCCGGCTCTGTTCCCTCTGTTTGCTCCTGTAAACGCTCAGGAGCCACCTTCAAAGGCGTCGTCCGGTTCATCCGGTTCGAGCGCTGATTTTAGCATGTTATGCAAAGCGGCCGACGAAAGCTGAAGCGGGTTCTCCCCCACCCCAGGTTTCATCCCGGTCGCGAGCTGCGCGATGGTGGCGCGCAGATGGTGCACGTCGAAAGGCTTCGATACCATGGCATCCACCGCTAGCGCCTCGTAGGCAGCATGATTCTCCTGAGATAAGTGCGCCGAGAGCACCATGATCTTGCCGCGAAAGTTCTCCTGGCGCAGCCGCTGGATGAGTTCGACGCCAGTCATTCCCGGCATGCTGTGATCGGTGATCAACAGGTCGAAGACGTCGGCTCCGACGTTGATACTGGCGAGCGCCTGCCCTCCGTCGGCTACGAGCTGGATTCTATGGCCATCGCCCTTCAAGGCAAAGACGATAGAGAACGCCACGGCGCGTTCGTCTTCCGCGAGCAGGATATTCAGCGGGGAAAGCCATCGGTACTCGGCGTTCATGGGGGTATTTCAGCGCAATTCTAGGACAACGGCTTCGGAGTGTCTAGGGAAAAACGAAAGTGGCTATCGTGGCGCTTTTCGGCTCTTCTGTGCAGCATTCGCGCTTCACTCGTGGAGCGCGTCCCACAAAAACAACTCGACATTCTTCGACGCAATCTGCGCCGGTTGCGCACCGCTGCCGGACTGAGTCAGGAGGCTCTGGCGGAGAAGGCCAATATCGCGCCCCGTTATTTGCAGATGATCGAAGCCGGGAACTTTGGCTGCTCTCTCGCGGTCCTGATTCGGCTGCGCCGTGCTCTCAACGTCAGTTGGGATGCGTTGCTCAAGAATCTCAAGTGACGCTCCTTGAATGGCACGGATGCCTCCGGAGCCATACAGACGATTGGGATCCTCAGCAGGCCGAAGCGATCAGGTTCGGCGCTGATGCTGGCCAGCTCCTGGCCCCACGGCCACGACCTGGATCTTCTGGCCATCGCCCTTTAAGGCAAAGACGATGGAGAACGCCAGGGCGTGTTCGTCTTCCGCGAGCAGGATATTCAGCGGGGAAAGCCATCGGTACTCGGCGTTCATGGGGGGTATTTATGTTTGATATCCGAAATCGGGGGAAAACGCCAGTAAAAAAAGCCGCATTTATGCGGCAGACCTTGCAGGGTGCTCTTTGCCACCTTGGGGCGTGAGCTCGCGCCAGATCTTTGCTCGAAACGTTGCTCGACTCCGCGCCGAAGCGGCCCTGACTCAAGAACAACTCGCGGAAAAGGCAGATATCGACCGTTCGCAAGTTCAGCGAATCGAAAACGGCACCTCAAGCCCTACTCTGGAAACCTTGACGCGGCTGAAGCGCTCTTTGCGATGTTCCTGGGAAGAGCTGCTAAAAGGGCTAGATTAGCGGCAACGTCCATAATTGGCAGTCGCTAAGTGCTTCAGAGATAGCTTCTTGCCGTCGTGGGCCGACATCTCGCCGCGCGCTCGACTCTCGGGACGGTGCGAGCCGGTCTCGGCACCCACGCCGACTTCGCTCGGAGCGAGGTTCCGGCTGCGGCGACGCCGGCGATTTCAACCGCCGCGGACGGAGCGGTTATCGGAGCCATCTCCACGCCCGTGCTGACGACGGCGGGGTTCAAAAAGTCACCGGCCTTCACCGTTTATTCCTCCGAATCTCTGCCAGGCGCGCCCTCAACCACTCGCCGGTTGGCTGCGTGTGGCCGTCCGCGAACTTCACCAGGTATGGTTTTCCAGATAGATAACTTTTGCTGGCAATTCCGGAGATGAAATCATCGGTCGTCTTTATCCGGTCACCGGCCCTGGCGAGTTTGTCGCGCAAATGCTGCGCGCCCTCGGCACCGGAATACTCCGAGCCATTGCGAATGAAGCGAACCCCGGATGTTTGGACGTAGCTAATCAACTCATCGATTTCCGCTTTCGTCCGCGCATCAAATCCAAGCGCTATCGAAGCAGCGAGCAGCAGGATGCAAATGGAAACAAGAACGTGGCGCATGACATCGGTCGTATCTCGCAGGCCGCGTCAGTCGGCGAGGATGGTGAAGTCGCGGCTCGCTTTGCGCACGGCCGGTTGATCGGTGACGATGATCGTCGCGCCGGGCTTGAGCGCGTCGTAAACCTTTCCGGCAAATTCCGGCGAGACGCGGATGCGTTTGGCCAGCGCGGCGGCGTCCGCGCTCCGGCTCTTCGCATCGCTCTGCACGTTCATCCAGATGCGCGCCGGACGTCCCGGCACCAAGGCGCTGACCTCGGCGCTGACGCCTTCAAGAAGCGTGAAGACGTGGCCGCCCAGCCGCCCCTTGACCTCGATCGCCGCGCGGCCGATCGGCTCGCCGTTGCGATATACATAGAGCGTCCGATCAGCCGCGCTCACCAGCATGGTGATCGGCCCGCTCGCGCTGCGCTCCGGGTTCCATTGAAATTCGCCCTTCGCGAGCGGCTTGAGCATGTCCGGCGTGAAATCCTTCGGCGCCAGCATCACGCCGGGGTTCGCGGCGAAGTGCGGCTGCGCCTTTGTATCGTCGCCAATTACTACCGTCCCGCCGTTTCCGGTAATCCCGAAGACCAGGGCGGAGAAATCGTAGGGCATCCGGACGCAGCCGTGACTGGCGGGATAACCGGGAAGATTGCCCGAGTGCATGGCGATGCCGCTCCAGGTCAGCCGCTGCATGTTCGGCATTGGCGCGTCATCGTACTTCTTGGAACGATGGGTCTGCTTTTTCTCGAGAATGGTGAAGACGCCCGTGGGAGTGTCATGGCCTTTCGTTCCCGTGCTTACCGACGTTCGGCCGACCAGAATCCCGTTGCGATAAACACTCATGGTTTGCAAAGGCAAACTCACGAGCAGCACCACCGGACCCGCCGGCGAGACTCGTGGATTCCACCAATATTCGCCCGGCTTGAGCGGGCCGGTTGGCTTTCCAGTAGCCGTGCCTTTGGTGTGGAATGATGGCTGTGGCATCGGCGCGGCGAACGCCGATTGGGCAGTTAGCGCAATGAGCGCGATGGCAGCGGTAATGATGTGTCTTGTTTTCATTTGAGTGTATTTTTTGCCTTATGTTTCCGCGGCAACTGCGGTTTTTAAGCCCCATTCCTCGACAAGGCGGTAGCCAACGGCCAGTAACGTTGGGCCGATGAAGACGCCGATGAATCCAAAGACCAGCGCGCCACCAAGCACGCCAAAGAAAATGAGGATGAATGGCAGATCGCTGCCCTGACTGATCAGCCAGGGCTTCACAACGTTGTCCACGCTGCTCACCACGACGCCCCAAATGAGCAGGAAAACTCCCCAGCCCGTTTTGCCTTGAGAGAAAAGCCAGAGCGCGGCGGGAAGCCACACCAGCGGCGGACCCACCGGCACGACCGAAAGAAAGAAAGTCAGCAGAGCAAGGAGCGCAGCGCCGGGCACGCCAGCGATGAGAAAACCAATTCCTGCCATTAATGCCTGAAGCAGTCCCGTCCCGAGAATGCCGTAAACGACACCGCGGACTGTGTTGCCGGCCACTTCGAGCAGATGCGTCCCGCGTTCGCCTCCGATTCGCTGGACCGCCGCCGTAACTCGCTCACCGATCGCCAGGCCATCCCGGAACAGGAAGAACGCAATAAAAATGCTCAAGGCCAGTTGGACCAATCCCCCGCCAAGAGCCACGCTGGCCAGCAGAAGTAAGGAGGCAACGGGTTCGATGAATCGTTTCGCCGCTTCGAGGAGCTTGGCGTGGTCGGTCGCGAGGACCTGCCAGCGTTCGGCAACTTGCTGGCCCACGACTGGCACCTTCGCCAGCCACGCCGGCGGCGCCGGTGGCCCGGCTGCAACCCATGCTTTCGCTGAAGTGGTGAGGTCCTCGACGTTGTCCGCGAGGGTCGCGCCAACTATCACGAATGGTAAGAGCATTACCACGATCATCCCGAGCGCCATAACCAGCGCAGCCCAGGTTCGCCGGCCTCGGAGTAAGTTCAGCAGCCGCCGATAAATTGGCCAACTGGAGAAGCACAACACTACCGCCCAAAGCAACGCGGACGCGAACGGCCGCAGAACCAGCAGGCATCCTATGAGGAGTAGAAGCAGAACCAGCCAGCCGAGATTTTTTTCCAGTCGCGCAGGCTGGCTAATACTTTGCGCTGTCATTTCGACACTTCCGGGATGAAGTAGAACATCAGCGCGATGATGAGATAGACCGTGACGAGCTGGACCCCTTTGTACCAGTTAGAGCGTCCGTCGCCGCACACGACCGTCGCGAGGAGGACTCCGACGAACAAGGCGCCCGTTTCCACGCGGTTGAACGACAGCATCAACGGTTCTGGACTCATTAGGAAGCTGGCCAGCACCAGCACCGGCGACACGAACAGCACGATTTGAATGCAACTCCCCATCAACATGCTGACGGTAAGGTCCATCTTGTTCTTTCGGGCCATCCCCACCGCCGGAATACTCTGGGCCGCTCCCCCGATGATAGACAGGAACACGATGCCCATGAAGGTCTGGGACAGGCCCATCGCCTTGCCCGTGCCTTCGGCCGCCCCCACCAGAATCTCGCTCATACACGCCACCAGCACGGTCGCCCCGAGCAAGCTGCCGACGGATCGCCCCAATCCCCATGGCGTGCCGTGATCATGGGAGTTCGCTTCGCCGCCGACGCTGGCGAAATAGGCCGGGTGCGTCTTGAGCATGAAAAAGAGATAGAGCACGTAGGCCAGAAGCAGGACGACAACGATGCCAATGTTTAACAGGTGCTCCTGCCGGACCATGCTTTCCGGCGTCAGAATCCGGCTGAACGCGCTCGGCACGGCCAGACTCATCACCGCGATCAACATCATCGAGCTGTAAACGCGGGCTGCGCTGGTGCTAAAATCCTGATCGTGATGCCGCAGGCCCCCAAACAGGAAGGCCGTCCCTATCACCAGGAGGAGGTTGGCGAGAATCGTGCCGACGATGGTGGCCCGCACCATGTCAAAGTATCCGGCTTTCAACGCGACGAGGGCCATGATGAGTTCCGGCGCGTTACCAAAAGTGGCACTGAGCAGCCCGCCCAGCGCGTCACCCGTGTGCGTGGCCAGATGGCCGGTCGAGCGTTCGATCAGCGCCGCGATCGGAATGATGGAGAGGGCCGCCGAAAAGAAAATCACCGGCGCCGGCAGGTGGCCAAGGTGTTCGAGAGCGAGGGTAACGGGAATGAAAACGAACAGCCAGTAGATGGAAGGTTTCAGTGACATAATCAGGCTTGTGCTTGGGATCGGGATTCGTTCATCCGGCTCACGACGGCGAAGAAGACGGCAGCCGACCAGCCACACATCAGGATGCCGGTAAGCGCTTCTACGCCGCCAACGAGGCGCCACTCGCTAGGCAGGACCAGGTCGCCATACCCCGTTGTGGTGTAAGTCACCGCGCTGAAGTAAAGCGCGGTGTGGAGGTCGGACATGGCATCTCGCCACACGTAGAAAAAAGCCCAAAGTGCGATCTCCACCAGATGGAGAAGAATGATCCATCCGGCCGTTCGAACGAGCAGCCAGGTTGAAAACCAAAAGCGGCCTCCTATTCGCCCGATTACGCGATTTTCCCAGCGTAACAACCCTGTCATGCCAATGGCGTGAATCATCACGCACAACGCGGTGAGCGACCAGGCAATGAGAAGTCTCGAGAACATGCGAGCCGCCTAATTCGGAAGAACGCCGTCCCGGCGCAGGAGCGCCTCGTAGGTGGCCATTTTATAAAGCTCACCCAGGGTCGGGTAGTTGAAACAGACCCGGTTAAAGACACTCGCGCCTACTCCAGCGGTCATGGCAATGAGGCCAATGTGAATGACTTCCGTGGCTTGTTCGCCCACCACGTGCACACCGAGCAGGCGCATGTCCTCCCGTCGAAAGAGCAGCTTGAGAAGACCGTGCTCGTCGCCCATGATCTGGCCGCGCGGATTATCGGCATACCGGGCGCGGCCGGCCACATAAGGGATGTTCTTTTCCTTCAAGGCTTCCTCGGTCTCTCCGGCCATGCTCGCTTCCGGAATTGTGTAAATCCCCGTTGGGAGAACCGGGGCTGCTGATTCCTTCTGCCGAATATCGAAGGCGGTACACGCCGCCAATCGCGCCTGTTCCATTCCAGTGGCCGCGAGCGCGGGCGAGCCCACCACATCGCCCGCCGCAAAGATATGCCGCACTTCAGTCCGGCCGTCCGCATCCGCTTTGATCAAGCCGCGTTTTCCCGGCGTGAGCCCGGCAGCGCCCAGGTTCAAATCGGCCGTGTTACTTTCCCGGCCGGCGGCCACCAGAACATCGTTCACCGCGAGCGTTGCGCCGGAACTTAGCGTGACAGCGACGTCGCCGGTTTCAGGCGCATCACAATGCGTCACTTTCTCTTTCCAATGGAAACGAACGCCCGCCGCCACCATCGCTCGTTCGATCGTTTGCGAGATTTCGAGGTCGAGAAAACCAAGCAGCGAGTTGCGTCCGTCGATCAGATGCACTTCGACGCCGAGCGCGGCGAACGTGCAGGCATATTCCGCCCCGATCACTCCGGCGCCGACGATCGCCAGCTTTTTTGGAAGCACTCCGATCTCAAGAATCTCATAGGAATCGTGGACGCGCGGATGGTCGAACGGAAACTCCGGCGGGCGCACCGGCGAAGAGCCGGAGGCGATCAGGATTTTTTCACCGCGCAACCACGTATCCGGGTCGATTTGGACGGTGTTGGGTTCAACGAACCTGGCCGCGCCCCGAAATGTCTGGACCCTGTTGTTGCGCAGTTGTTCTTCGCGCCGCCGGCGCTCCCGCGCGGCCACGTTTTTCATGTGCCCCATGAAATCCATGACGGTGGCCTCACGCCGAATGGAGATGTCCACCCCGAAGAGCGCCCGTGAGCGCACGCCGGAGAGGACCAGCGCGGTTTCGCGGAGGGCTTTACTCGGGATCGTGCCGGTATTGATCCCCGCGCCGCCGACGTTGGGTAGTTTTTCCACCAGCGCGACCCTCTTCCCGAAAAGTCCCGCGGTATTCGCTCCGCACATTCCGGCCGGACCACCACCGATTACAACCAGATCGAACTGCTGAGCCATCGTTACAACTCAGAGTTCATTCGGCCCTATTTTGCGTAGCTCTCGGTGCCCTTGAAATCGCCGCCCAGGGCGAGATACAAATTCACCCGTTCGCGCAAGCGTGCCGCCCGAACCCTTGTCAGTTCGATTTTCGCGGCCAGGTTTTCGCTGGCGAGGCGCAGGGTCGTGAAGGTGTCGATCTGGCCTTGCTCGAGTTGCTCACCAGCGAGTTTCACGGAGGTGCTGCTGTTTGCGACCAGGTCGGACAGCGCGCCTTCGCGTTTGCGCAGGTAATAATCACCAGCCAGCGCGTCTTCCACATCACCGAAGGCGCGGAGCGCGGTGGCGGTGTAGCTCGCCGCGGCGGCTTTTTGCTCGGCCGTGCGGATATCCTGCACAGCCTTGAGCTCGCCGCCGAAGAAGATCGGCTGCGTGATCCCACCAGCAATGCTCCAGGTCAGGGCATCGAGCGTGCCGACACCGTCAAGGGCCGCGCTGCCCAGGCCGGTCGTGGTGCTGATTGCAAATCGTGGCAAGCGGGCGGCGCGCGCTTCAGTTACGCGATGAAAGGCGGCGGCGAAACGTTGCTCGGCGGCAAGCACATCGGGGCGCCGCTCGAGAAGCTGCGAGGGCAGACCGGCGGGCACGGCACCGGGCTGGGCCGGGAAGGAGCTTCGCGTCTCGAGCCGGCCGGCGGGGTAGTGACTGGTGACAATTTCTATGGCGCGGATGGTCTGGGCCCGGGTGGCTTGCGCGATGTAGAGC
>JBAPMH010000262.1:0-2126 GCA_049278515.1 Chthoniobacterales bacterium | reverse complement strand
ATTCCGACACAGTTGCCGCTCCTTCATATGACCGACCCAATTCTCATCGCCCAAGGCAAAGAACCGATTTACCTCCTGCCGAAAATGGCGAACCGCCACGGTCTTATTGCCGGCGCCACTGGGACCGGCAAGACGGTGACCCTGCAAACTCTGGCCGAGAATTTCAGCGCTCGCGGTATTCCGGTCTTCATGGCCGACGTAAAAGGCGACCTGGCGGGGATGAGCCAACCCGGGGGAAATAATTCCAAAGTCCTCGACCGCGCGAAGGAACTAGGAATGACCGATTTCAAAGGTGAAGCCTGTCCCGTTGTTTTCTGGGATGTCTTCGGCGAAAACGGACACCCGGTCCGCGCGACCGTCTCCGAGATGGGACCGCTCCTCCTGGGACGCCTCATGAGTTTGAACGACACCCAGGAAGGCGTGCTCAACATGGTGTTTCGGATCGCCGACGAGAATGGCCTGCTGCTTCTCGATCTAAAAGACCTTCGCTCGATGCTCCAGTTCGTCGCGGACAACGCCGAGCAATTCAAAACGAAATACGGCAACGTCTCCGCCGCGAGCGCCGGGGCGATCCAGCGCAGTCTGCTCGAGCTCGAAACTCAGGGTGCGGATAAGTTTTTCGGCGAACCGGCGCTCGATCTGGACGATCTCATTCAAACGCAGAGCGGGCGCGGGGTGGTCAATATTCTCGCGGCGGATAAGCTCATGCAGCAATCCCCGAGGGTTTACGCCACTTTCCTGCTTTGGCTGCTCTCGGAGCTTTTCGAGCGTCTGCCCGAAATTGGAGACCCGGACAAACCAAAACTGGTGTTCTTCTTCGACGAAGCGCATTTGATCTTCTCCGACATCGAGCCGGCGGTGGAACAGAAAATCGAACAGATGGTCCGGTTGATTCGGTCGAAAGGTGTGGGGGTATATTTCGTGAGCCAGAATCCGCTCGATGTCCCCGACGTCGTGCTCGGGCAACTTGGGAACAGGGTGCAACATGCGTTGCGCGCCTTCACTCCGCGCGACCAGAAAGCAGTGACCGCCGCGGCCCAGACCTTCCGACAGAATCCAAAGCTAAAGGTTGAGAAAATTCTCACGGAGCTGGGAGTCGGCGAAGCGCTGGTCTCGATGCTCGACGAAGACGGCAAACCGACGATTGTCGATCGCGCTAAGATCGTTCCGCCCCGGAGCCAGGTGGGCGCGATCACGCCGGAGCAACGGAAAGAAATCGTCCAATCGTCGAGTATTGCGGGCCATTACGAAAAGACGGTCGACCGCGAATCGGCCTACGAAAAATTACAGGCAAGGGCGACTGAAAAGGCGGCGGCGGCAGGCGCTCCACCGGCGCCGAGCACTGCCACGATCCCCGGGGAGTCCGGCGACGGCGGGGCGAAGCCTTCCATACTCGATACGATCGGCGGAGCGTTCAAGCCGACCATTGGCCCGCGGGGCGCGGTGCACGACTCTTTCGCCACGAGCATGCTCAAGAGTGCGTCGCGCGCAGCAAGCAGCCAAATAGGGCGCCAGATCGTGCGCGGTATCCTGGGCAGTTTTCTGGGAGGCTCCCGAAGGTAGGTGGATCGAGCGCTCCGTCGCTCGATGAGATCGGCCGATGTGCAGCCATGCACCGATCGCGCGACGGAGCGCGCGATCCACCGGCACGGATTTCCCCGGCTGGGTAGGGACGGCGCGCCGCGCCGTCCGCACCCGTTATTGCCGTTCCTTGATTACTTCTTCGGAGCAGCGCTTGGGCTCGCCGCTGCCTTGTCGTCTTTCTTCGCGGACTTGTCGGCCTTGGCCGCGCTCTTCACTTCGATTTCCTTCGCGGTCATGGTGTACATGATTGTCACCTTGTCCCCGACTTTGAGGTCGCCGGTCACCTTCGTGCTGGAATCACGCGCGACCTCGAACTTTTCCTTGCCCTTCATTACCGTGATCATGGTGTCGTCCACCGCTGTAACCGGTCCCGTGACCTGGTAACTGGAAGGGCTGCCGGCGAAGGCTGCGCCGCTCAGAGCAATGCTCCCGGCGGCCATCAAACTGAATATGGTTCTTTTCATAGATTCATAGAAGGCTGGAAGGGCGAAATTATTCAAGCTTTTCGATGGAGGTGCTTGTGCCAGGCACCTATTTTTGGT
>JBAPMH010000261.1:0-4029 GCA_049278515.1 Chthoniobacterales bacterium | reverse complement strand
AGCAAGACCAGCGGCGAAATGCTCGCGACAAAGAGAAGGATGTGATTGAGATCGAGCACGTGATGAGAAGGACGCCGGCGGACTATTGCACCGCTCGCCGTGAATGCGGAGTGTGAATGGTGATCAGTGACTGGTGAATAGCAAACCATTCACCGATCACCAGTCACTATTCACTTTTCGACTTCAGGGCGAAGTCGTACAGGAAAGAGCATGAAGCTACGCGTAACGATCTACCTCGACGTCATCTCCTCCTGGTGTTTTTGGGCGCAACCGGCCTGGGATGAACTGAAGAAGCGCTACGCGGCCCGGGTCGATTTTGATTGGAAGATTGCGTTGATGGATGCGTCGGGATTCCCCAAATCGATCGAGCAAGCCGAATGGTTTTACCGGCGCAGCGGAATGATGATGCGCTCCCCGTTCATGCTCAAGCCGGGCTGGTTCGAACCGGACCTCCAGGAATGCCTGGCGCCAAATTTGATCGCAGAAGCAGCGCGGGACCTGGGAGTCACCGACGATCGGGTCCGGATGGCGCTCGCCAACGCCACCGAACGCGAAGGGCAGCACACGAACGACTGGGAGCTTTCCGCCGAGATTGGCGCCAAGGCCGGCGGCCTCGACAAGGCGAAACTGTTGGAGCGCGCGCGTTCCCCGGAGATTGAAGCTCGGGCCCGGGCGAGCACAGCGGAATTTCACGCCCTTCAGGTGACGCAACGTCCAACATTTGTCATCGATAGCGAGATCGGCGACCGCGCGATTTTTTCCGGCTTTGCGAAAATCGAACCGATCGCGGCGACCATCGACGCGATGCTCGACGATCTGGCCGCCTACGCCTCCCATGCGGCCCACTTCGGCGAAATGCCGCCTGCGTGATTTCTGTAGCCGCCGCCCTGTGGGCGACGCGAGAGCAGCGTTGCCGCAAAGCTGGCAGCCAGCGCTTCGCGCAGCGAAGCGGCTCGCAGAGGACCCATGAGATTCACCTTGCTACCGCGCCAATGTTGCTTACTACTTCCACTCGGCTTGCGAAAAGCAGGCCCGTCACCGCGGTCTCCGCAGCCGTGGTGAAGCAGAAGTGTCCGCTGGCCAGCGATGGCTTCCGGGTAGAATGCGGTAAATAAATACGGCTTCGCGGTTCACTTCCCGGGGCGCCGGCCTGGAGCTTTGATTTAATCTGCAATCACAAATTCGTGTAAACGGTCGGATTCGCGCCCGCGAAGTGCGGGTCATTCTCGGATCCACCAGCGAGCAACTCGGCGTCATGAAATTGTCGGACGCGTTGCGCAAAGCTCAGAGCCTCGGTCTCGATTTGGTCGAGGTAGCGCCCACGGCCAACCCGCCGGTCTGCAAAATCGTCGATTTCGGCAAGTTCCGTTACGACATCTCGAAGCAGGAGAAGGACAAGAAGCCCTCGGGGACCAAGCTCAAGGAAATCAAGTTCCGGGTTAACATCGACGACCACGATTACCTGACGAAAATTCGTCACGGCGAAGAGTTTCTCGACAAAGGGAACAAGGTCCGGGTGCAGCTCCAATTCCGCGGCCGCGAGATGGCTCACCAGGAGTTCGGAATGCAATTGATGGAAAAGGTCCGGGACGATCTGGCCGGCATGTCGCAGGTCGAAATGGACCCAAAGATCGCCGGTCGGAATGTGACCATGACGCTGTCGCCGCTCCCGGCGGCCCGGAGAAAACGCCGGTTTTCCTCCTCAGACGATTCGGAAGAAGAACCGGCTGCCGAAGAAACCGCCGAATAACCGGCACCGAGGCCAACAACCTAGGCCAACAATAGCGTGTAACCCACGCCCACCTGGCGTGTCATCCCGAGGCTGGCGCAGCGCGCCGAGGGATCTCTCAAGCGGTCGATCGCTTCCGCGAGGTCCAAAGGCGTCTCCGTCAGAATGGCGGTCCCTGGTCGCTTGCGTGACGCAATTTGCAACTGGGAGGTCCCTCGCCGTCTGCGCGACTCGGGATGACAGCTTTGTAAGCGTCAGGATGGGCCGTGGGGCTCCGCCGCTTCCTTTGGTGGAGTCGCTTCGGAAATCAGCTCATTCACGCGCGTGATCCGCACTGCGCGGCCAGTCGTTTCGTCGATTGAAACCAGGGCGCCGCAAAGGCGGACATCGCCTTTCGCGACTGGAAACAATACCGGCAGGTTCGAAATAAAACGGTTCACAATCGGTTCGACGGTCCGGCCCAGGATCGAGTTCACCGGACCGCACATTCCCGCATCGCAAAGAAAGGCGGTGCCGCCAGAGAAGATTTGTTCGTCGGCCGTTTGGACATGGGTGTGAGTGCCGATGACGGCCGAGACTCTCCCGTCGAGAAAACGGCCGATGGCGATCTTCTCACTGGTGGTCTCACCATGAGCATCGACAAAGATCACCGGGGTTTGCTGGCGCATGGCCGCCACCGCCGCATCGATCGCAGGGAACGGATTCTCCAGGATCGGCTGCATGAAGGTTCTCATTTGGACGCTGATCACCCCCACTTTTCCCTTCGCGGTATCGAGCACGAGGGAGCCGCCCCCGGGCGCCCCGGGCGGATAATTAATCGGCCGCAACAAACGCGGCTCGGTATCGATAAATGAAAAAATCTCCTTTTGATCCCAAATGTGATCGCCCGTGGTGATGACGGAGACGCCGGCCCGGAGCAGGTCGATGGTAATCTTCGGAGTGATGCCCCTGCCGCCAGCCGCGTTCTCGCCGTTCACAATGATGAAGTCCGCTCCGAGCGATTCCTTCAGGCGCGGCAAATGGCCGATGACGGCGTTCCGCCCCGGCTCGCCCACTACGTCGCCCAGAAAAAGAATCGTCAGCATCGAGCGAGCATCGTATTGAAAAGCCGGAAATCCAACCTGTGATCTTTCGCCCGCGAATCTTCCTCTTCGTCTGCCTCTCCCTTTTCCTCTGCGTTCCCGCGCCCGCCGCCGATCACCTGAGCAATCCGCTGGCCGACCCGCCGAAGTGGAGCTCGCTCGAAAAATTCCAAAAAACAATCACCCACGACGAATTCGAGCGCCTTCTCCGCGGGGTCTATTGCACCCACGGAATCAGCGACGACTTCATCCGGGTGGATCCCGGGGCGGCCTGCATTTTGACGGACCGCGATGCCCAGAGCTGGTTCACCCTGCGTTTTGCCGATTCGGAAGGGAAGAGCGCGGTCATTCCCCGGTGGTGGCGTCCCGCGCGGACGCTGCCCAAAGCCCGGAAAGGCGGCCCCCTCTCCGGAGTGAAGATCGCCCTCGATCCGGGCCATCTGGGCGGTGCGTGGGCTAAGATGGAGGAGCGCTGGTTTAAATCGGGCGACGCGGCGCCGGTGGAAGAAGGGGAAATGACATTGCTGGTGGCGAAGATGCTCGGCCGGAAACTGCGCTCCCTCGGCGCCCGGGTTTCCTTCGTTCGCGACAAAACGGAGCCGGTCACGCCCTACCGGCCCAAGGATTTCAAGGACACCGCGCGGGCGATCCTCAAGGCGGAAGGAATTGAAAATCCGCCGGAAGATTTTCAGCGGCCGGACGATCCGATGAGAGAACATACCGTCCGCTGGCAGAGCGAGATTCTGTTTTATCGGACGAGCGAGATTCGGGAGCGCGCGCGGCGGGTAAACTCGAGGCTGCGCCCCGATGTCGTGTTATGCCTGCACTTTAACGCGGAAGCATGGGGCGATGAACGCAATCCGACGCTGACCGACAAAAACCACCTGCATCTTCTCGTTAACGGATCGTATTTGCCGCCCGAGCTGGAAGCTGACGACGTCCGCTTCGAGATGTTGCGGCGTTTGCTCACCCGCAGCTTTGACGAAGAGATCGGGATCGCGGATGTCGCCGCCCTGGCGTTGGCGAAGAAGAGCGGGCTGCCGGCGTACGAATACACGAAGGACATCGTCACCAAGGCCGGCACAAGCGGATACGTTTACGCGCGGAATCTTGCCGCGACGCGGCTTTACCAATGCCCGGTGGTTTATTTCGAGCCCTACGTCATGAACAGCATCGATGGCTTCGCGCGAATTCAGGCGGGCGATTACGAAGGCACGC
>JBAPMH010000260.1:0-3410 GCA_049278515.1 Chthoniobacterales bacterium | reverse complement strand
GGTCCATCCACTCCAGCGACTTGATCCGGTCCGAGAGCGCTTCCCGCAGGTTGTTCACCATCTCCAGCGCGCGCGCCTTGGCTTCCGGTGGGAATTTTTCGGCGACATAAAGTTTGCCGAGCGCTTCGCCAATCTCTTCGTCGGTCTTGGTTACGACTCGCTTCCAGCGCGGCTTGATCTGTTTCGTTCCGCGCAGGGTCGCCTCGTAGAACTGGAAGTTTTCATTCACGAAATCGCTCGAAAGCATCGGCGCCATGTCCTTGACCAGGTGCCACCGGAGATACGGCTTCCAGTCGTCCACGGCGACGGTCTTGAACACTTCGTTCGCCGCTTTGAAGAAATCCGGTTGGCCGACGTTGATGTCGCCCGCGTTGTTCAGCTTCAACTCCTTCAGGTAATCGGCCCAGCTGAAGTCCGGCATCATCGCCTGGAGCTCAGTCTGCTTCATCTTGTTGTAATTCTTCTGCGGATCGCGCAGCTCGACGCGGGTCCGCGCCGGTTTGGCGAGCGACGTTTCCAGGTCCATCACCTTTTTCGCGTCCGCCGCCGCCTTGTCCGCCGGGGTGCCGGCCATCGTCAGCATCTTGGTGACGTGTTCGACGTATTGGTCCCGGAGCTTTTTTGAAGCCTCGTCGTCCTTGGTATAATAATCACGGTCCGGGAGCCCGAGCCCGCCCTGATAGGCCTGCGCAATGACCTTGGTGCTGTCTTTGTCGTCCTGGCTGGAGATGAAAAAGAAAAAGGCGTGGAGGCCCATCGAATGAAAACGTCCGATCTCTTTCAGCACATCTTTTCGATCTTTCATCGCGTCGATTCGCTTGAATTCCTCGTCGAGCGGGGTCGCTTTCGCCGCGTCAATCGCGGACTCGTTCATCCCGCTGGCATAAAAGTCCCCCACTTTCTGCGCGTCGGCGGGGGGTGCCTTGCTGTTCTTCGGTTTCTTGGAATCGTCCGTTGCTCCGCCGGCCACTTTCTCGCAAATTTCATGGAGCGCGTCGTTGTTCTTTTCCCCCAGCTCGTTGAAGGAAGCCCAGCGGGAGAACTCCGGCGGGACCGGATTGCTCTTCACCCAGCCGCCATTGGCATAGAGGTAAAAATCATCCGCCGGTTTCACCGACGTATCCATGTTCTTGGGATCGAGCGGCGGCGGATTCTTATCGACCGGCGGCTTGGCGGAAGCGTCGGCTGAAGTATTGGGCGCCGTGGCCGGGCTCTGTCCGGTAACCGGGGGCGGGCTTTGCTCGGCCGGTTTCTTGCCGGGTTCCTTAACCGTCGGGGGTTTGTCGGCGTCCTTGGTGGGAGATTTGTTCGGTTCGGTTTGCGCGAGCAGAGGGCCGGCTGCCAGCAAACCAGAGATCAGAAGATAGATCGGTTTACGCATCCTCCACAAAAGGATGAAACCCCCCTGTTGTCCAATCGCTTCCTCCTCCTGCTCCTGCTCCTGCTCTTGCTCTTGCTCCCTCATTCCCCAAACGAAGTTTGGGAACGAGGGGATCTCATCCTCTTGATCCACTCCTGATCTTCACGTGGGCGCTCCAGCGTTCCGGAAGGATCATGAGCACGATCACGATCAGGATCAGGAGCAGGAGCAGGAGCAGGAATACAACGGCCCACGCCTTGGGGGCAGGCCCTCTCCAAATTTTTGAACGCCCCGCCAACAGGCCGTCTCCAATCCCACATACGATTTCGTTATGGCACCCATCTTGCACCGGAATAATTAATGAACGCCGCGCGAGTACCCTTCTTCCTCGTCGCCACCGTTCTCTCGCTCGACAGCGCGATTGCAGCGGCCAAGAGCGAAGATAGTGGGCTCGCCCAGGTGCTTCTTCAAAACGGGTACCGATCCGTTGCGCTTCAGCATTCGAAAGAAAAGGGCTTCGTCCTGGCCGCGAAGATTAACGGCAAGCCCGCCCGGTTGGCGGTGTCCATGACTGCCCCCATGAGTGCAATTTTTCGCCGCGCAAAGGGTGCCTTGGCGATCACCGAGCGGAAAAGCGGGAGTTATTTGAACAGCAGTCTGGGGCCGTCCAACGAGGAATATGGGCTTGCTTCCGGCAATTCCATCGAACTTGCGAACATGGTCATGCCCGCGACAACTTTTGTTGTTTTGGATCAGTCCAATACGCCAGCGGCTCCCTGGCACGACATCGCAGGTTTTTTGGGCGAGGCGGAGCTGTATCGCCTGGCAGCGGTCCTTGATTGCGCTAACTCACGGCTCTACTTGCGTCCAGCGGGGCGCGAACCTCGAGTGATCGATAGGATTGGACAAGTTCTTCGCGCTCGCGGTTTCGTATCCGTCCCGATGCGGATCAACTCAGCTCATCATTTTGAAGTGCAATCTCGGGTAAATTCTTATCAATCGATAATCACGGTCGAACCAATAAATAGTCTCACGTCGATTACCGATCGAACCGCCAAGGCGGGCCGCGTCCCGCTCACTGTCCCGTCCGAAGAGCTTGTCGGTGTCGGTGGGGTTCGGCGCACCAGCCATAGGGCCCAGGTCGCGGAACTGGTGATCGGCTCTTTCCTTATTCCCAATGCGACCGTATACGTCGCCAACGCGAATTTCGATGTTCTTGGTTTGGATCAACTCGGTCGCTGTTCCGCCGTGATCGACCTGGGAGCGCGCCGACTTTATTTGCACGGACGACCAATCGGGAGCGTTAATTGAATCAAACGAGCGAGAATTACGTTTTGGAGATGAGGAACGCGCGTTGCGATCGCAGAGTTTCGATGCCGCTAAGGGCCCGCGTCCGGGGTTGGGTTATCTTCGTATTTGTTCTGGCGATAGCGTGCTTTCCGGAGAGCTCTTTCGCGAAATCCAAGCCCGCCTCGAAATCGTCGAAGGCCTCGGCCAAACCGTCCGCGACCCCCGCGGCCAAGCCTTCGCCCACCCCAAATAAAGATTGGCAGGTCATCAAAGTCGGACCGCGCGATTACCTGAGCGCCGACAACATCGCGAAATTCTACGGCCTGCTCGGCAACGTCGATGCCACCGGTAAGACCGTCGTTCTCAACAATGGCCGCAACCAGCTTCAGCTCACCCTGGACAGCCGGGAAGCGATCGTGAATGGCGTGCGCAACTGGCTCTCTTTTCCCGTCATCGCGAAGGATGACAAATTCCTTGTCTCGCGCATCGATCTCGCGAAAACCATCGAGCCGCAGCTGCGCCCGCAATTGATCCAACGCTCGGGCAAAATTCAAACCGTCGTGCTCGATGCCGGCCACGGCGGTTTCGACAAGGGGGCGGGCAGCAGTTTCGGGAATGAAAAGATGTATGCTCTCGATGTCGCCCGCCAGCTTCGCCCGCTTCTCCAGGCCCGCGGTTTCAAGGTTGTCATGACCCGCGAAAATGACGTCTTCATTCCTCTCGAAGTCCGGGCCCGGATCGCGAACGCCACCAAGGATTC
>JBAPMH010000259.1:0-5936 GCA_049278515.1 Chthoniobacterales bacterium | reverse complement strand
GATAAGCGCCGATGATAGTGGAGAACTGGGTGACCGAATCCCCGAGGAGATAGCTGGCGACCGTGCTCGCGATCAGCTCGTAGATGAGTCCACAGGTAGCGATCGTGAAGACCGACGCGAGCAGGAGGAGCCGGATGCCGCGGTTATTCATGGCGAAGAACGGCGGCGGCGTTCAACCCGCGACTCAATGAATCGCGGCCGCAACGATGACGCAGATCCCGAGCGCGAAGAAGCCAACCACGATCGCGAGGGCGGTGTTCTGTTTTTCCACCAGTTCCCGCCACAGATGGTATGGCGTCAGTCGGTCGATAATCACAAAGCTCGCGACGAAGAGGAAGACGCCGAGTAGCGCAAAGAGGACCGAATTGGAGACGATTTGCCAGTTCATAGGTTATTATTTGTGATTGAAGGTCCGGTTCGGGTTCATCATCCGAAAGGGCGCAGCGACGGTGTGGCCGAGGCTCCATCCGCGCGCATTTGCCAGCCCGAGGTAAACTATTGAGGCGAGGCAAACAGCGAGATAAATGGGATGCCGCATCATGATGCTGAGTACGGGCTGAAGTCGCTGTCGCTCCAACGCTCCTTCTCACGAAGATAAAAGCGCCACAGAAGCATGATCGGATAAAACATCACAAGGAAGAGAACGACAATGCAATTCCCAAAGAATACGCCGCCACTTTTCACGCGGACGGTGAAAGGCAGCTTGTTGATCGTCGTGTCCGCGCTCGGCTCGATGGTGAGGAAGTATTCTCCTTCCGGCACGGCGGGAAGTGCGATACCGGCCTTCTGGCTGCCTTCGGTCCACGAGCCGTCGCTGTCGTAGCCGTAATAATAGCTGATCTCGAGCGGCGCCGGAATGGTTTCGTTAGTCTTGGCGTTGACCAGGTCCATGTCGAGATCCAGCCAGGCGTTATTGACAGCCGCATCAGCTTCGATCTCAACGCGCTGTCCTGTGCCGGTGAGGTGGAAGTGAGGCGTGACGAACGTTAGCTCCGGCGCAGGAGTCAGGGAGGGAGATGGAGTGGGTGTAAGCGCGGCCTTGCGCGCCTGCTCGGCTTTTCGCTCAGCCTCCATTTCGCGCAGGATTTGAGACGTGTCTTTGTTGGCCGTGTCGCGCATCCACGCGGGGATGACAAATGGGCTTGAGCTTGGGCTTGGTGCAACAACTGCGCCCGGGCGCTGAAATACAAACGAGGCAGTGACGAGTTCGACACTTCCTGGCATCGACAAAGCCCAGACCAGAAATAAAATGGGCAGAGACAGGAAGAAGATCCAACGGATCTCCCGCCATTTTTTGATGAACGGATTTGGCTCGTTAAGATAAACGCCTTCCGGTTTCGGGAGATCTTTTACCGCGAAAGCCTCCTCCACCACCTGTGGCGTAATATACTTCCCTTTAGACCAGGTGACTTCGGCCAGTCCCGGGTAGGTTTCTCCCGATATGATTTCGGGCGGCGCGATGTAATCGGCGACCTCCGCTTTTTCGCCGCGCTGGACCTTCCAATAAAATTCGCCCAACACCCCGCCGACTGTTGCCGTGCCTTTGGCAAACAGTTTATAACTGCGCCCGGCGAATTCGACTGTGTTTCCGCTCTCGTCGGGCGCCGAGGTAAGGCGATCGACAATGGTCCAATGACCTTCGAACGAAACGAGCCACTGAAATCCCAACCACGGATTGAAGAGCAAATACTCGAACCATCTGGCTGAGTCTTCCGTCCGGGAAACGAAGCCGATCACTTCACAGTCGATGCCGAGCAGTTTTCCGCGCTGACCGATCGGAAGAATCGGCAGAAGTTTACGCAGCGCGGCGTCCGCCTTCTGGATTACCTGAACTTCTGGAGTTGCGGTGTCGATAACCGTGCCACACGAACCGCATACCGCCGACATCGACTGTCCGGCGGCGCGCAGGATGACGGCCGCACCGCATGATGGACACGGGAGGGCGCTGGTTTTTCCTTTCTCCTGTTCTATCTCAGCGTTCCAACCCGGAACCGGCCGAAGATTCGTCAGATTCAACCCCGTGAACTGCGCGTATTCTCCGGTAAACAATTCCAGTTCCTTGCCGTCGATCTCGAGACTGGCAAAGCCGCCGGAGGCGTTGAAGAAATCCACGCTTGTCCGGGACTCGTTTGGCGGCGCCGTGAACGGGAGCTCCCCCTCGGCCGCGCGATACTTGACGGTCTTGACGTCGGCGACTTTCCACGGCATGCCATTTAATTTCACGGTCAGATTTGGCGTGTGGAAACTGGTCCCGGCGGGGAGCCGCTCGCTCAAGGGCGTCGGGAAACTGATCATCAATAGACCTTGCGCTTCCGCTAGCCATCCCGTCGTCTTCGCGTCGTAGAGGATGTGCCACTCGTTCCAGCTTCCCTCGTCCCATTCGACGCGAAGGCGTCCGACGATCTCGAAGCCGCGCCCTTTCCACTCCCCCTTGGTTCCGATCTGAAATGGACTGAGATCGGGCGGGAGCGCCGCCATCACCCCGAGCGATTCCGCGGCGGCGCCACGGAGAACAACCATGGAACGGCAGTGTTCGCAGACCGCGAAGACAGCGATGGAAGATCGAAACGTCACGGGCGCTCCGCATTGCGGGCAATCGAGGACGCGCGCGGCCATCGTTCGAGCTAGGCTTTTAGGAATTCATCCAGTGCCTGACGGGTGATCCGATAAGCGTTGCCGATTTTCTTCGCCTTCAAATCGCCGGAGGACACGCTCGCCATCACATCTTCTTCGCTCACGCTCAGGATTTTTGCCGCCTCGGCCGGCGTCATCAGCTCCGGCGATGCATTACCGCCGGCTTGCGCCGCTGAAGCCGGGGCCGGTTGTGTTCCGATGATTCCGCCCGGTTGCTGAATCATTTGCTGCGCGATGGCGAAACCCATTGCCAACTCCGCCGGCGTACTGCCTGCGCCGCCTTGCGCCATGCCCTGGCCCATCTGGAATTTCACGTAATCGTTCAGATTGCCGACCGCGCTCATGCTGGAGCGCTTGTCGATCGCTTGTTCCACCTCCGGCGGCACGCTGACATTTTCGAGAATGAAACTCGTCAGTTCCAAACCGTATTTCGCGCCGACGACCGCGTTGATGATCGGCAGCAACGCCGCGCCGACTTCGCTGTAACGCGCTGCTACTTCGAGGACCGGGATTTTTGCTTTCGCCAGGGCTTCACTGAACACGCTCACAATCCGCGACCTCATCGTGTCGGCGAATTCTTCCAAGGTGAAGTGGGCGTCCGTACCCGCGACATCCTTAAGAAAAACTTTCGGTTCGATGACGTGGAAATCATAAACGCCGAAGGCACGGGCGCGGACCACGCCGAGGTCGGCATCGTGCATCATGACCGGGTTCGACGTTCCCCACTTGTTGCCGGTAAAAACGCGGGTCGTGACATAATAGACGTCGGCTTTGAACGGAGATTCGAAGGCGTACTTCCACGATTTTAGATTCGTCAGGATCGGAATGTTGTCCGTCGTAAGCTCATGCTTGCCCGGGCCAAATGTGTCGCCGAACTCGCCGAGGTAAACGAATTGCGCGACCTGCGATTCTCGCACGATGAGCTGCGCGCCTCGCTTGATCTCCTTGTCCTCATCGGGGAACCGGAACGAGAGCGTATCGCGCGAGTCGTCCGTCCACTCGATGACGTCGATGAATTGTTTCCTGAGAAAATCGGTTAATCCCATGGCGAGTTCGTTATCTTTCGGCCGAGAATAGCTTGTGCCAACAATGGGGCAAGCTCCATCGCCAGCGGTTGGCGCGTTCCAACGGCGCTGTAGCCGCTTCGCTGTGCGAAGCGCGAGACAACGCATCGCGCCGCCAAGGCGCGCCGCTCGCCCGCCTTCGCGTTGCTTCGGCGTGGCAAGCGGGGCGGCGGCTCCAGAGGACGAACCCCCCTAGAAAAAGATTGGGATGATCAGGATGGCGACGATGTTGACGACCTTGATCATGGGATTGATCGCGGGGCCGGCGGTGTCCTTGTAAGGATCGCCGACGGTGTCGCCGGTCACGGAGGCGGCGTGGGCGAAGGAGCCTTTGCCGCCGAGATTTCCTTCTTCGATGTATTTCTTGGCGTTATCCCAGGCGCCGCCGCTGGAGGTCATCGCGATGGCGACGAAGAGCCCGGTAACAATCGTGCCCACGAGCAGGCCGCCCAGGACGACAGGACCGAGCGGCTTGATCATTGCCACGGCAAGAACGAAGAGCACTGGCAACAGCGCCGGCACGATCATTTCGCGAAGCGCGGCCTTGGTGACGATGTCGACGCAGGTGCCGTAATCGGGAACATCCTGGCCGGTCAGAATTCCCGGCTTGGCGGTTAGTTGCCGCCGGACTTCACGCACGACCGCTCCGGCCGCCTTGCCCACGGCATCCATACTGAAGGCCGTGAAAAGGAACGGCAGCAGGCCACCGATGAACAGGCCGATAATGACCTTTGGCTCAGTAAGGGAAAATTGGAATGAGTAGGCGCGGCCTGCGGCGCCGAAATGCGCTTTCAGTTCTTCGACGTAAGAACCGAACAGGACCAGCGCCGCCAGACCGGCCGATGCGATCGCATAACCCTTGGTGACTGCTTTCATCGTGTTGCCGACGGCATCGAGCTCGTCGGTGATGCCGCGAATTTCCTTTGGCAGATTGCTCATCACGGCGATGCCGCCCGCGTTGTCGGTGATGGGACCGAAGGCGTCCAGCGAAATGATGATTCCGGCCATCGAGAGCATGCTCATGACGGCGATGGCGATCCCGTAAAGGCCGGCGAAATGGAAGCTGAGCAGGATCGCAACGCCGATAAAGCCGACGGGCAACGCCGTAGCGTGCTGTCCGATAGCGAGGCCCGCGATGATATTCGTGGCGTGGCCGGTTTCAGACGCCTTGGCAATCTTCCGGACCGGCGCGTAACTGGTGGAGGTATAATAGTTCGTGATCAGGACCACGATGCCGGTCATGAGCAACCCAACGAGCGAGGCCAGATAGAGGTCGTTAGCCGAACGGGCGATTCCGCCGATCGTGACCGGTTCGGGGAATAGCCAGTGAGTGGCGGGCCAGTATAAAATGGCCGAAATCAATCCGCTGGCGCCGACCGCGCCCATCAGGACTGAGCCCGGTTTTCCGCCGCTGAAATTTACGAAAAGAATCCCAATGATTGCTCCGAGGACGGAAATGCCGCCGAGCACAAATGGGAAAATGATGGCGGCCGGATACGTGCCCAGGGTTAGGGCCCCGACCAGGATCGCGCCGATCAAGCTCACCGCGTAAGTCTCGAAGACGTCCGCGGCCATGCCGGCGCAGTCGCCGACGTTATCACCCACGTTGTCTGCGATAGTAGCCGGATTTCTCGGATCGTCTTCCTCGAGATTGCTCTCAATTTTCCCGACGAGGTCGGCGCCGACGTCCGCGGCCTTGGTGTAAATACCGCCGCCGAGCCGGGCGAAAACGCTGATCAAACTCGACCCCAAAGCGAGGCCGACCAGGCTTTTCACGGCCATGTCGTGCCCGGCCCAGTTATTGACGAGGGTGTAAAAAATACCGACCGAGAGGAGCGCAAGGCCGACGACGAGAAGCCCGGTGACCGCACCGCCGTTAAACGCGACGCGCATCGCCGCGGAGCGGGATTGGCTGGCGGCCTGCGCCGTCCGGGTGTTGGCCAGGACGGCGATGCGCATGCCGATGTAGCCCGCCGCCAGGGAGCAAAAGGCGCCGATAACGAATCCGACCGCGGTGAATTTGTCGCGAAAGTAAAAGAGAAGGATGAAAATGACGGCGGCGATGGCGCTGATGGTCACGACCTGCCGTTTCAAATAAGCCTTGGCCCCTTCTTCGACCGCGCCCGCGATCTGGCGCATTCGGTCGTTACCGGGCGAGAGCCGAATGACCGCCTTGATGAGAAAAAACGCGAAGAGCAATCCCAACACGGCGCAAACCATGGAAAGGGTGACACCGGA
>JBAPMH010000258.1:0-2485 GCA_049278515.1 Chthoniobacterales bacterium | reverse complement strand
TTCCTGGACCCAATCGAGCACCGCGGGGTTGGCGGGCTTCGAGGCTCCGATTCCATCCGGCGGGGCTATGGCTGGCGCAAGATTATCCATGGTTCCCGCCTTGGCGTTACAAGCAAATGCCGCTGGCCGGATTGGTATTTTCTCCGCTTCAGCCGCTTCTCCAAGCAAATTTTCGCAGATGGAGCGGCCCCGCCCCCACCGGCGTGGAAAAGACACGATGGCGGTCGAGCGTAATACGTCAGTTCCCGCGGGCGCCCAACTCCAGGAAAAGCGCGAAGAACGCCGCTTGCACGTCATGCGCGCGCACCCTTAATTGCCTCATGTTTGGTGTCACCACCTCGGATGACGACCAGCCGGTGACATGGGTCGGGCGTCATCCGGTCGACGTCACGACCTTACTCGTCGGCGTTCATGTGCTGTTGATGGTGCTGACCTGCTTTCTGGTCGCCTTCGGGGGTGGCGCGATCTTGAACCTGGCGATCTTCGACAGCGCCCAGGTGCTGGTCTACGGCCGTGTCTGGCAGATCGTCACCTATGCCTTTGTCCATGTGCCATCCTCCGGCTTCGCGCTGCTTTGGTTCGTGGTCGAAATGTATATGCTTTTCGCGTTCGGCCGGGAAGTGGAACGCTTTATCGGCCGGCGCGCATACCTCATTCTCTACGCTTTGCTCCTCTGGATCCCGACGGTATTCCTGCTCCTGGCGGGCCTCTGGGGAAGATTCGGGGTGGCAGGCTCCGCCGTGCTGCACTTTGGCGTCTTTATCGCTTTCGCCTCCATTTATCCCAACATCGAAATGTTTTTCGTGCGGATCCAGGTGAAATGGATTGCCCTCATTCTGATGGGTATCGGCACGTTGGCGGCGTTCGCAAACCACGATTGGGCCAGCATCATTATCCTGTGGACCACGGTGGCGACCGCCTTCTTCTTCGTTCGATTGCGGGGAGTGGGGCCGGAGCTTGTCTGGTGGGACAACCTGAAGTCGCGCTGGCAACCGAAACCGAAATTTCACGTCGTCCCACGATCGACTCCCCGCCGCGTGGTCGAGCCGGAAAATATTCACGAATCCATCGACCCGGTGCTCGACAAAATATCGAAGCAAGGCATCAACAGTCTGACTGCTTCGGAAAGGCGCGCCCTCGACCGGGCCCGAAATCGTCTTTTGAAAAAGCCGCAGTGAACCGCGGGCCATGACGCCCGTTTCATAGTCCGCCGCGCCCCACCACCCTCCGGCTCACCTCACCTCAAGCGAACCCGCCCGCAACAGTTCGACAAATTCTTCCGGCGTTGTCGCGGCCATAAGCGCAGCTCGGTGCGTTTTATCCTTCACGACGCGGGCCAGCGCTCCCACGCAAATCAGATAATCGGTCACCATCCGCTGCGGAACACCGATCAAAAAAATCAGGTGCACCGGCTCATTCGAATAGCCGAATGGAATCCCAGCGGTGCTCCGGCCGATCCCGAGAACAATTTGGTCCACCAGATTCGTCCGCGCGTGGGGGAACGCGATCCCTTCACCCGTGTTAGTGGAAGTGCGGCCCTCGCGCTCCATCACCGCGTCGGCCAGTTTGTAGAAGTCGTTTACGCGCCCGTTATCGCGCAACAGTTCCACGATCTCGAGAATCGCCTCGGCGGCGGTCGCTTCGTGCAATTCCAGCGAGACCTGTTTGGGATCAAGAATTTCGGAAAGCAGGGCGGGCATCGGAAAATCGTTTACGGGATTGATTGGATTGACGGGGCAAGCCGAGTTATCGAATTATCCAAGGACTCGTGGCAACTCAAAACAATCCCGGCGGGACGACGGACGAAGCAACGATTTCGTGGCAGAAGAGCCTCTACGACCCCGGCTACGTCAATGCGATGTCCCACTTCTATCGGGGTGAGCTTGGCCGGATCATGGTCTGGCGCCAACGGCTGGACATTACGACAAACTGGGCCATCACGAGCAGCACCGCCATCATCACGATCGCGTTCTCCAATCGCGAGGTGCCGCACATTATCTTCTTTTTTAACCTGGCGATTGTCTGGGTAATGCTCTGGATCGAAGCGCGCCGGTACCGGTTCTACGACGCCTTCCGCGCCCGGGTGCGCATGCTGGAGGCACACTTTCTCGTCCCGATGGTGATGGAAAATCGCGAAATGCTTCAAGGTGAATGGAAAAAGCTCGTTTGCGAGGATTTGATCCTGCCGTCGTTCAAGATCAGCAAGCTCGAAGCCGTGGGGCGGCGGCTGAAACGCAATTACGTTTTCATTTTCATCCTCATCATGGTCGCGTGGGTAACAAAGATTTTCCTCCACGCTTCAATGACGCTGGATGGGCTGCCCGCCTTTTATCGGGCAATGCGCGTCGGCCATATCCCGTCGTGGCTGGTTGCCTTCATCTTCGTCGGCACTTTGGTCAGCGTGATTGGGATCACGATTTACGTCGGGAAAAAGACGACCGGCGAGGTTTCGGAGTTTCGCACCCATCGGTCTCTGTGGAAGATT
>JBAPMH010000257.1:0-7091 GCA_049278515.1 Chthoniobacterales bacterium | reverse complement strand
ATCCCTTTGAAGGCGACTTCGTCAGTGATGGCCAGATCGGAAAGGATCTTACGATCCAGGCCGATGTTCGCGGCTTTCAAGCCCTCGGCAAAACGGCTGTACGTGAGACCCTGGGCCCGAACCGCGGCGTTGAGCCGCTGAATCCAGAGATACCGGAAGGTGCGCTTCCGGGTTTTTCGGTCGCGATAGGCCCAATACTTTCCTTTCATCGTCGCGTCTTTCGCGTAACGGAAAAGTTTGGAACGTCGACCGCGATACCCCTTGGCTTGATCGAGAACGCGTTTGCGTCGCTCCCGGCTGGCCGGGGCGTTAGTGGCTCTTGGCATTTTGTTTTATCCCGCCGGAGCGGGACTCCTCTTTCAGCGAATTGTTCTTTAGTTGTGATCTACTCGACCTCATTCGCTGATTCGGTCCCTCTTATGGAACCAGGTGAGCAGATTATCGCGGCGTCATCGGACGGTCGCGGGCGGGAAAAGTAGCGAACTCCACGCCTGATGCAACTCCGAGCCGTCATCCCGAGCAAAATCGAATGATCCCGCGTTGCTACCTGCACGTTCCGCCGCGGGGTCCCTCGACTTCGCTCGGGATGACGAGCGAGAATTATTACATTGGCCGCAGGCCTGCCCGGCTTCTAAATTCTTCGAGATGAACTTGCTTAGTCGTCATCGGCGCCTGGTCGTAGGGGCGATTTGTGGGCTCTGCGCCGGCCTGGTCATAGCGGCTCATTTTCTCCCGGACTTTCCCTTCGTCTCCGCGATTTGGAGGCAGGAACAGAATTACGAGAATTTTCTCCAGCGCGAAGGCCGCAAGACTGCGACGCGAGGCGATTTTGTTTTCCTCGGAGTCGACCAGAGCACGCTGGAGCTGGCGCCATTGTTGCCAGAAGAGCTCGCCGGTAATCGTGCTTTGCAATTGATGACGGAGCGGCCATTCCCGTGGTCGCGTGAAGTCTGGGCCCTGCTGCTCGACCGGCTTTTCAGCGCCGGCGCCCGCCTGGTCATGTTCGATTTTGTCTGCAACCCGCCTAACGATGGCGATCCCGCGTTTCACGATGCGCTCGACCGGTATCGGGACCGCGTGGTGATTGGCGCAAATATCGACGACCGCGGCTCAAACACGGATGAAAGGAGGAAACACCAAATCATCGTCCCAAACGCAGTTCTTATCCCACCCCCAGCACTTCAGGACGATCGCGTCGGCTTTGTGAATTTTTGGTCGGATTCGAGAGATGAAATCGTTCGCGGAGTTTACTTCACGCGCACAGAGCGGGACCTCGTCGACCAGGAGCCGTTTCCGGACGAGGAGACTTTTGAATCACTCTCGGCCCGGGTCCTCGAAAAGCTTGGGCACGGAGCCGATGTTCTGCGCGATCGACGCCAGCACCCAGTCCGTTTCAGTGAAGATAACGCGTATCGGCCTCGCCCGCTCTACGAGGTCTTCGATCCCAAACTTTGGCACGCCAACTGCGGCGATGGTGCTTTCTTCAAAGACAAGGTCGTGATGGTCGGCGCATCCGCCCAGGTGATGCACGATTTTGCGGCCACGCCGATGCGGCCGGACACGCCGGGTCCTTCTTTGCATTTGCAGGTGATCGCGGCAGCGATTGGTCACGAGTTTCTTCGCAACACTTCCGAGATGACCGATCTGCTCCTGGTCTGTGCCGGGGCGATCCTGGCCTGGACGCTCGTCACCCTGGTGAGGCGGCCGGTCATTTCCGTCCTGGGGCTGCTCGCGGTTTTTGCGGCTTATCTCGCGTTCGCCCGGATTGCTTATGATCGCGACGGGCTCCTGCTCGTGGTCGTTCCCGTCCAAATCGCCTTTTTGAGCGGCGGGTTTATTTCCCTCCTGTTCGAATACGTCCTGGAACGAATGGAGAAACTGCGCACCCGGCGCACGCTCGAGCGTTACGTCTCGAAGAATCTTGTGAAGGAGATTCTCGATAACCCCGACAGCTATTATGGGAGTCTGCGCGGGGTGCGAGTCCCGGCGACGATTTTGTTTTCCGACATTGTCGGGTTCACCGCCATGACGGAAAGCGCCGATCCCGAGAAGTTGGTCAAACAGCTCAACGAATATCTGAGCCGGATGACTAGTGCGGTCTTTCAGCACAACGGCACCCTGGATAAGTTCATCGGCGACGCGGTCATGGCGGTCTGGGGAAATGTAGGGAGCCGGGGAGTGGCGGAAGATGCCAAGGCGTGCGCCCGGGCCGCGGTGGCGATGCGAGGCGAACTCGCGGCCCTAAACCAGAAATGGGCAGGGGAAGGAATCGCGCCGTTCCATATCGGCATCGGCATCAATCATGGCGATGTTTTGGTGGGCAATATCGGCTCCCAGGAAAAGGCGGACCCCACGGTTATCGGCGATGCCGTCAACCTGGCTTCCCGGCTCGAAGCTCTGACCAGGACTTACGCGGTGGACATTTTGGTCGGGGCAAGCGCGAGCGATTTAATCCGGGACGAGTTTCATCTCCGGAGCGTTGCGCTGGTCCAGGTGAAAGGGAAAACGAAACCGGTCGAGGTGTTCACTCTCATTGGGGCGAGGAGCGGCACCGGAGACGCATTTCTGCAGCAGGTGGAAATCTACGAAACGGGTTTCCGGAAATTTCGAGAACGCGATTTTGCCGGAGCCAGGATCCTCTTCTCCCAGTTCCTGGAGTTCTACCCCGACGACGCTCTGGCGAAAATGTATCTCGAGCGCGCTCTGGAATATGAAGCCCAGCCGCCGGACGAAGCGTGGAACGCGGTCGAGGTATTTAAGAAGAAATAGCCGGCTGCGAATCAGCGGAGTGGCTTACGGATGAACGAGGTCCTTGAAGAGAAATTCGTAATTCGCGAGCGCATTGATGCCCACGGAGACAAGAAAGAGCGTCGTTTCGGTCGCGGTTAACCGGCGCGGACCGTTGCCAACGATCAGCAGGAACATCCACGGCAGCATGATCATGGCGTAGCGATAGGAGAATTGCCAGCCACCTGGATTCCCGTGGAGCCACAGCACCATGGTTAGGCCGGCGATCGCGAGCCAGCACGGCAGCCGATATTTTCCGCCTTCCCGAAAGAGCATGAACAGGAACGGACACGAGGTAAAGATCGAGCATCCAAACGGGTAAAACCGAATGTAAGGGAAGACCGGCATGTCCCCCGCGCTCTCGAACAGCATTTTGTGGACGTTCCACGGGATGGAGTAAAAAGAAAAAAGGCCATGGCGGTACCAGGGCTCATTCAACACGCCGGGAATTCGGGCGTAACCGAAGTCGGCGACCGAATGAAAACGCGAGTAGTTATACGCGGCCATCGCGAGGAGCATGAGGGCAGGAACCGCGATAAATTTTGCGGTCCGGATCAGTGCGGGATGGTATTTCTTGTGCCAAACCGGCGCCGGAGCCGGAGCCGGAGGCGTGAGCTCGGGAGCCTCGGAAGCCACTGGAAGTGAATCGGGCGTATCTGGCGTGGAAGGCGTCAGCGTGTCCGTGACGGAATCCGAAGGCGTCGCCTCGGGCTCGATGAGATTGGCAGCCTCGGAAGCCACTGGAAGTGAATCGGACGTATCTGGGGCAGGAGGCGTCAGCGTGTCCGTGACGGAATCCGGAGGCGTCGCCTCGGGCTGGATGAGATTGGGAGCGGCGGTCTCGGCCGAGGTTGCGGGGGTTAATTCAGAGGACGTAGGATCGGGTTCGACCGGATCCTGAGGCAGAGGGTCAGCCGGGATTGGATCGGGAAGTGCGGCCGAATCGGGGGGCGGGGAATGCAACGGCCCCACCCGGAAAAGCCAAAAGTAGAGAAAGATCGGTGTCACGAGGACCAGCTCGACCCGGTTCCCAAAGGCGAGAGCGAAGAACGCCCCGGCTAGAATGGGGTTCGGGCGGACCAGAGTAAAATACAGGCTCGCGCTTTGCCCGAGGAGGGCGAAACCAAGAGCAATCTGCCACGCGCCGGCAAATCCCATATTGGTCCAGGTAAAGGTCGCGAAGACCGGAAACAACGCGAGCAGGATGCGCCGGGCCTGGGTCATGCGCACGACGTAGGTAAGGCGGTAACAAAAGTAAACGCATCCTGCCGCCACGACGGAAGCCGTCACTTGCGCCGGCCAATAGCGAATCAGCGACATTTTATGCAACAGCGCGGTCGGAATCTGGGCGAGCACCGCACCCAGGGGGAAGACCGAGTAAAATTTCCCTTTCAGCGGCACCAGCTCATTGAGCCAGGAGCCGGGATGCTCGCTGAGGCCAACGTGTCCTCGCAAAAGCGCGCCCGCGATCCGGAAAGTGTAATCGAAATGCGCGTGAAGCGGCTTGGTCGAATAATAGAAAAGAAACCCGGCTGCTGTGCCCAGAAGGAGGGCTATGACCGTTTGGGATGATATCTTGAGTTTCACGCGGTTTATTAGCAGCCGAGGACGATAATTCATCCAACGGAGCTCGTCGATTTACAGGAAGGATGTGGCCATGACCAGCAGATATCGGCCGATGCCTGGACAGGGGCGAACCAAAGATAAGATTGAATCCACCGCCTCCACTTTTCAGACATTTCTCAAAAATAGCTTGTCTCGCCCTCGGCTGCCATTATCAATTGCCCGCGACCAATGAAGCTTTGGCCAATATCAGTGGCACGGATGCCTTGGCCCAGAGTTCTCTGGGCGTGCGCGCTGGTTCTTTCATTTTTTCTTTCGGCGGCTGCGGCCTACCGCGGCGGGTACGTCGGCCCGGATTACTGGATGCATTTGTCGCGAATTCGCGACCCGTCGAGATTTTTTGATTACGCCCAGTCGTCCCCGCCCATTTATGATTTCATAGGCCACGGGCTTTACAGGCTCATCGGCCCCAAAACCGCGTTTCCCATCACCCTCGCGATCATCCAGGCGGCCGTTAACACCGTGGCGCTGTGGTGGTTTTTTCTCTTTTCGGAACGCCGTTTTAGATCGCCTGTCCTTCATCTGGCCCTTGTTTTTTTCGTTACATTCCTTCCGGTCCGAATGATCCACTCCGTAACGAGCGGAGCCGACTGGCTGACAGTGCCGGTGTTTGTGCTTCTGCTTTATGTTTTCGACCGGTTTTTGGCTGAGGAAACTTCCACTCCGAAAAACGCGGCTTTCCTCGGGTTGGTCCTGGGGCTTTCGATTTGGAGTAAGTACAGTTTCATGGCCGTGCTTCCGGCGATCTTTCTTATTTTTGCATTCCTGTGGTGGAAGCGCGCGTGGAGCCTGAAAAAATTCGTCGCAATCTGCGCTCTTAGTTTGGTCCTTCCCACCGCCCTGGTGCTCCATTCTTATTGGGCCAGCGCTCGGGCGAAGGACGCTGTGGCCCAGACGGTTTGGCTCCCGAAAGGCGGGGCGCCGGGGCAACCTGACATGAGTTGGAGAGAGCTCTTTGGGGTGAAGACCGCCGACCTTCAACTTTTCAAAGCTCCTGAGTACTTCAAAAAGGAGATTCTCGCGGCGCACAAACACAGCTACCTGGGTCTGGTGCATCTGGGCACTTTTGCGGATACGATGAATATCTTTCAGGACTTGCCTGGATCTCACAGCATCGATCGTATTCTTATCCCCGATTTGAAGACGCGCCGGCCCTGGAAGACCCCGGTCATGGCGGCGTCGGTGTGTTTGGGAGCTCTCTGGACCGTCCTGGCTTTAGTCGGCACGACCTGGCTCTTTTTCGGAGCGGTGAGGCGCCTTTGGAGAGATAAAATAGAGCGCGAGGATGCCGCGGTGTTTATGGGAATACCCTACTTTCTGCTCTTGTTTCTTGCGCTCCCTTTCGTCTATTCCGGCGCTCTCGGTGGGGGTTGGACGCCGCGCCTGATCATTGTGCCGCTGCTCTGTTTTTTCTGGGCCGGATTTCTTTTGCTCGACCGAACAGTTGTCGCGAAATGGTCAAAGAGCGCGTTCGTCGTTCTCACTCTCGTCGTCATCCAATGCGGGATTGAGATTGTGATGCTGTCGTGAGGCGAACGGACCCGCCGGCTCAGAGCGGGGAGCGGGTGGGGACCTCAGCGTAAGCGTGGTGCAGAGGACGGTATCTCGCGGAGGCAATCACGCCGCTTCGATTCAGGAGGAAAGCCGCCAGTAATTTGAGAACGCCCAGACCATAACGGACCGAGCGGCCAAAACCGATGGTGCTCGCTTCCGGAAAATAGCGGTGTGGCACCGAGATTTCCGCGATACGGGCCCCAAACCAGACAGCCTGCGCCACAATCTCCTGGTCGAAAATGAAATCGTTCGAGTTCAGGAGAAAGGGCGCGGTTTCGAGCACGCTCCGGCGAAACGCGCGGAACCCGGTGTGGTACTCCGAGAGATCGAGCCCAAAGACTTTGTTTTCGCACCAGGTCAGAAAGCGATTCGAAATTCTTTTGTAAAGCGGCATCCCGCCCGCCACCGCATAGGCCATTCGCGAACCCAGGACGAGGTCCGCGCGGTCCTCGATAATCGGCCGGACGAGGTCCGGGATTTTTTTCGGATCGTATTGGTAATCGGGATGCAACATCACCACAATATCAGCCCCCGTCTTGAGGGCCTCGACGTAACAGGTCTTCTGGTTTCCGCCGTATCCCTTATTTTCCTGATGAAGGAAAACCCGCAGCCCAAGCTCGCGCGCGATCTCCACCGTCGCATCGGCCGAAAGGTCGTCGACGACGATGCACTCCTGGACCGAGCCCGCTGGAATCTCGCGATACGTTTTCTCCAAGGTCTTACCGGCATTGTAAGCCGGCATGATGACTACTACTTTTTTGTCATTCATCTGTGCTCCGCGGAACGCGAGACGAAACAGCGCCCCCGAAGATCGCTAGTTTGTTTTCCCTTTCCATCAAAGGCAATCTCGGCGACCTGCCATTGCAGGTGACCAGAGTGAGGCGTTCGCCCTATTGCGCCAACGGGATTCCGGCGGCCTTGGCTTTCACGAGGGTCATCACCACGACGCGGTCGAAGCCTTCCCAAGTCGAGTAGTAGTTGAAATTAATCTCTCGAGGGCCGAACACGGCCCGCGTGAGCCAGGGATCGTTCACGCTCCACGCGTAGGATTGGGCGCCCTCGGCCCGGGCGAAGAAAACAACTTCATCGGCGTTGGCCTGGACGGCGTTGGATGGGAGCGCCAGGCC
>JBAPMH010000256.1:0-2899 GCA_049278515.1 Chthoniobacterales bacterium | reverse complement strand
CTCGGTCTCGGCATGAAGTTCGATCCGGGCCTGGTGGAAATCCCGATCGCCTCGGACGGCGCCGGCATGAATGGTTCGGCCGACGAAGAAAAATAGACCACTCGTTAGGCAATCGTCAGCGTCGAGGATGAATCCATGAGACATCAAAAAAAGACTTTAAAACTGGGCCGCACCGCGGAGCACCGGAAGGCGCTTCTGGCCAACCAGGTTTGCAGCTTGATCGAGCATCAGCGGATCAAGACCACCCTCGCGAAAGCCAAGGCGGTCCGTCCCCTCGCGGAAAAAATGGTGACGCTCGGCAAAAAAGGCTCGCTCCATGCCCGGCGCACCGCTCTGGCGGTTCTTCGCCAGAAAGGCGCAGTCAAAAAATTGTTCGAGGATATCGCGCCCCGTTCCGCGACCCGGAATGGTGGATACACCCGCATCGTGAAGCTCGGCGCCCGGAAGAGCGACGCAGCGCCGGTGGCATTTATCGAATGGGTCGACGCGCCGCTGGTGGTGGAAGAAATCCCGGAAGAAAAAGCGACCAAACGCAAAGGCGCCAAGGGCGAAGCCAAGACCGAGGCGAAACCCGAACGTAAGTCGAAGAAGAGCGAAGAGACGGAGACGGAGAGCGAAGAAAAGTAGGGAGCGGTCATCCTGAGCGAAGCGAAGCGGAGTCGAAGGACCCCGTTGAATCGCGATCGACGTCGCCCTGACATAACGGGCCCCCGACGTCGCCCTAACATTACGGGGTCCCTCGACTTCGCTCGGGATGACCGCCCCGGATTGCTCGTCGCTGCTCGCTCGGCTCGACAGCGTCTCGCCCTACCATTCACAGTCCCAAAATTGGGACGGGCTGGTCCCGCGGCCGCATCATTTCCCGCGGCGCGCAGAATTGTGTGCTAGTTGTAACATATTGGTGAACAGCATTTTATAACTATTATTCGCTCCTTGGCACGGGCATTGCATAAGAGAGGCAACCAAGCAATTTCTTATGAAACCAAACCAATCCCGAAACCAAGTTCGAAAATCCACCTACGCCATGCTTCTTCAGTCAGAAGAGAAAGAGCGCAGCCTGTTTGAAACGCTCGTTTACAGCATGCTCGTCCTGAGCGCCGTCATCGGCATCTGGCAGTTCGCTCATCTGCGCATCCCGTCGCCGTTCGCTCACACCGAGCCCGTCGCGACCCAGGTCGTCTCCGGAACTTAATTCGCCGCGCACCCGCTGGCCGATCGGTCAGCGGCGCGCGAGTCAGCGCAGAGTTACGAGCCGCCAGGTCAATTTTCCATCGGCGGCAATTTCCAGGTTCGCGACGCTCGGCGGCGCGCCTCGATTTGGCCGGGTGACGCAACCCGGATTCAGGAAAAGGACCCCATCCAGCCGCTCATTCCGCGGCACGTGGGTATGCCCGTGCAGGACTACATCGACATCCTCGGGCGCACTTTCCGGTGGAATGTGGACAAGACGAAATCGGAGGCCGTTTCGTTTCAGGTCGACCGTAAGGGGCCATTCGGAATTGCTATCACAATTTCCCCGCACGACGGTGACGGGCGGGCCGAACGTCTCGATTGTCTGGAGAATAGCCGGGTCGCAAACATCGCCGAGATGCCAAATTTCGTCCGCATCCGCGGCCAGCGCCTCGAATTTCGCGGGCAGTTTATCGTGGGTATCGGCAAGGACGAAGATTCTCATAAACCATGGTGGATCGGCCGCTCCGCGGGCGATTGCTGTCTTTGGTGACTAACATCGAGTGGCGGAGCGCTCGATCCACCACTTGTTCGCGCGGCGGATCACAAACGTTCGTCTTTCGTTAGGTTCCGTTGTGCCCGTTGTGTGGGGCCTGACAACGAGTAGATTGGTCTGTGTCATTTAAAGATTTTGGCCTTTCGACAGAAGTCGTGCGCGGCACGCAGGCGATGGGGTTCGCCGAGCCCACTCCAATCCAGCTTCGGGCTTTCCCTATTGTCCTCGCAGGCAAGGACTTGATCGGTACCGCCCAAACCGGCACCGGCAAGACCGCCGCCTTCGCGCTTCCGATTCTGACGCTGCTCGCCAAGCGTGGGAACTTCCGCTGCCTCGTCCTCGAGCCCACCCGCGAGCTGGCAGCCCAGGTGGAAACCGCTTTCCGCGACTATGGCAGGTTCACCGATCTTCGCGTTTCCGTGGTGCACGGCGGCGTGGGCTACGGCAAGCAGCGAGAGGAAGCCGCTCGCGGCGTGGATGTCGTCGTCGCCACCCCGGGCCGTCTGCTCGACCTCGTGGAGCAAGGCTCCCTCAATTTTCGCCACGTCAACATCCTCGTCCTCGATGAGGTCGACCGGATGCTCGACATGGGATTTCTCCCTGATGTCCGCCGGATCGTCGAACAGATTTCCGCCGACCGGCAAACGCTCCTTTTTTCCGCGACGTTGCCGCCGGAGATCGAGCGGCTGGCCGCGTGGGTGCTGCGCGAACCGCAGATGGTCGAGATTGGAGTGCGGCGTTCTCCGGCGGAGACGGTCACGCACGCCGTGTATCCGGTGGCGGCCGAGCAGAAATTCGATTTGCTCATGGCGTTGCTCGAACGGACGAATTTTGACAGCGCGCTAATTTTCAGCCGCACGAAACACGGCGCGGACAAGATCGCGGTGAAATTGAAATCCGGGAAGCATTCCGTGGCGGTGATGCATTCGAACCGGACCCAGCGCGAACGAGTCGAGGCGCTCGAAGGATTTAAGAGCGGCAAATACGAGATCATGGTGGCGACGGACATCGCAGCGCGCGGCATCGACATCGCCGGGGTGAGCCACGTCATTAATTACGATGTGCCGGAGCATCCGGAGGATTACGTGCACCGGATTGGACGGACCGGGCGCGCCCAAAACGTTGGCGACGCTTTCACGCTGATGAACGGCGAAGAGCTGGCCTCCCTCCACT
>JBAPMH010000255.1:0-9546 GCA_049278515.1 Chthoniobacterales bacterium | reverse complement strand
ATCCTTCGCCGCCTCCGGCGCTCTGACCGGCGAACTATTTGATTCGCGGCTATATTGGCAAACTTGTGACGGCCCTCAGCCCCGAAGGGGCGTCGGAATAAAGCCCGGAGTGAAGCGAAGCCGAACTCCGGGCTTGGGTGCCACCCAAACGAGCCCCGGCAGGGGCGACGGATCGAACTCGGCGAACGGGCGACGACTCGGAGCCTCCGAATGCCCCGGTAAAATGCCCGGCATCCGTCACCCCTTGCAGGGGTTTGATCGGTGGTCGCGGGCTCGTCCCGGAGTTCGCTGCGCTCGCTCCGGGCTCCAATCCTTCGCGCCTCCGGCGCTCCTCAACGGCCGAGCGCCGACGTGAGACGTTCCGCGCGTGCCGGTGGCGGCACACTGCCGCTCAGGATGTCGCGCGAGCTGACCGGTCTTCCATAATAGCGGTGGTTGGCGGTTTTTTGGGTCGCGATCACGGCGCCTTCCAACGACGCGCCGGCGAAGAGCCCCTGGCTTCGGCTGTAGGTGTAAATGGCGGCTGTCGGGGTGATGGCAGCGGCTGCTTCACGTCCCACCGGTCCCGCGGCCACGCTCGCGTCCGCGCCGAGAGTGAAGTTCCCATCGCGCGAGAAAGCTCTGACGGCCCGGTTCGTATTGAGCACGAAAACAAACTCCGTGATCTGAGCGCCGATCTGTGGTCCCCATCCGGCGCCACCGGTTCCGATAAACGACGGACCCGACCAGCCGTTTCCGGTGCGCGCGACGACCACGCCCTGGCCGCCCTTTCCGCTGATGCCGAATCCGACTTTAACCACCGTCAGAATGGCAAGGCCCTTCGCGTTCCGCAGGACGCTGCGCGGGATTCCGCGCTCCGGCATGCTTCGGAATTGCCGAAGGATGCGGGCGGATTGGTTGACGATCTCCTGTTCGGTCGCGCCACTCGCGCCGGTGAATGGCAGAACACAAATAGCGAGCAGTGCGCAAATGGTTTTCATGGTACAGTTAGATCGCCTGCCCGAAGGGCGATGGCTGTATATCGCCCCTCCTCGCAAGGCTTCTATTGCATGGACAATCTGATCGAACAGCCTTCGGATGAATCTTTCATGAAGGAGGCGCTGCGCCTGGCGCAGAAAGCTTTTGCGCAGGAAGAGGTCCCGGTTGGCGCCATCGTTGTGCGGGCCGGCAAGATCATCGCCCGCGCTTTCAACCAGGTGGAATTGCTCAAGGACGCGACAGCCCACGCGGAGATGCTGGCGATCACGCAGGCGGAGGCCGCGGTTGGAGATTGGCGGCTGAACGAATGCGATCTTTACGTCACGAAAGAACCATGTCCGATGTGCGCCGGCGCCATCGTGCACGTTCGGATTCGGCGCGTCATTTTCGGCTGTGCCGATCCGCGCGGCGGGGCCGCGGGAAGCGCGCTAAATCTGTTGCAGCTGCCAACTCTGAATCATCACTGCGAGATCAAGGCCGGCGTCCTCGCGGACGAAAGTGCGTCGCTCCTGCAATCGTTTTTTCAAGCGCGCCGCCGCGGCGAACAAGTCCCCGATGCCTGAGCCGCTCCGAGCTGCGCCTGAATCCTTCCAGACTTCGCGGCTTCTCCTGCGAAAACCCCGCCCGGGCGACGCCCCGCTGATCTTTGAGGCATACGCTTGCGACGCGGAGGTCGTGCGCTATCTGACTTTTCTGCCGCATCGCGAGCTGCAGGAGAGCGAAGAAGCAGTCCAGCGCTTCATCGACAACTGGGAAACGGGCAAGGCGTGGCACTGGCTCATGTTTCACCGCAATTCCGGGGAGCTGATCGGTGCGATTTCAGCGCGCCGCGACCAGGGCCTCGCCCTCGGCTACTGTGTGGCGCGCCGCTTCTGGAGACAGGGCTACATGAGCGAAGCCCTGGCTGTCGTCATCGATTGGGCATTCACTGATCCGGCAGTGTTCCGGGTCTGGGCTGTCTGCGATCTGGAAAACGAAGCCTCGGCCCGGCTCCTGGAGCGGAACGGTTTTCACGAGGAAGGAATTCTGCGAAAATATTCGCTGCACCCCAGCGTCTCCGATGTCCCGCGCGATTGCTATTGCTACGCCAGGACCCGGGATCGAACTGAAGCCGCCTCGGAGTGGTATTGAGTGTCCCGATCTTAGGAAAAGCTTGCCTGCGCGAACAAATTTCCGTAAAAAGCCCCAAAAGGGAGGTTCAATTATGCCTTTTCGTTTCTCCATTCGAATCATCGCGGGCGCGGCTATCGCCTTCTTATTTACGATCGCGGAGCACGCATCCGGATCTCCCGGCGACCTGTATGTCGCCGAGCCTACTGGTGGCGGACACATCTATAGGTATACCCCGGCTGGAGCCAAGGAGACGGTCGCGTCGGGAATCTACCAGCCGGTGGCGCTGGCGTTTGATCGCGCGGGCAACCTGTTTGTCGTCAACCCTGGCAGCTGCGTATGTATCCCAGAGATTATCTGCGAATGCCCGCCATCGACCATCATCAAAATCGCGCCGAATGGAGACCAGAGCACTTTCGCTACATTTCAGTCGCCGCAATTGCTCGGCGCGGCGTTTGACGGCGCCGGTAACCTGTTCGTCTCGACTGGCTCAAAGCTCGTGAAGGTCGCCCGCGATGGGACTCAGAGTACTTTCGCGTCCGGCCTAAATGGCGCCTGGCCCATTGCGTTCGACTCCTTGGGGAACCTTATTGCCGGTTCCGATTCCGGGAGGTCGATCGTTAAGTTTGCCCCCGACGGGAGCGCGACGACGATTGTCACGTTTACCGGTGCTGGTTCTTCCATCACCGGGTTGGCTTTTGGGGCTAAGGGCGATCTTTTTGTGGGCAGGGGGTCGTCGATTTTGAAGATCGCGCCTGACGGAACTCGAACAACTTTCGCGACAAACGACAGGTTCTCTTATCCTATCGCCTTTGATGGCTCCGGTGTTCTTTTTGCCGGGCTCAATGCCTACGACTCGACCGAGCCGGCCATAGTGAAGTTCACCTCTTCGGGCGTGCCCACAACCTTTGCCCAGGGTCCTTTGCTGCCAAGAGGCTTTGCCTTCGAACCGGTCACGGAAAAGGTTCGCAACATTAGCGCGCGCGGGCTCGTGGCCGGGAATGATGATGTTTTGATTGGTGGTTTTGTCGTGGGCGGCAGCGCTCTGGCCAACAATGCGGTGGTGGTGCGCGCTTTGGGGCCGTCGTTGTCGGGATTGGGCGTCGCCCATCCGCTCGCCGATCCCGTCATGGAGGTCCGCGATTCCACCGGTGCGTTAATCGTTTCGAACAACGATTGGCAGGACACGCAGAAAGCGCAGATTGAGGCCAGCGGCCTTGCTCCTTCAAATCCCCGTGAATCGGCGATCTTCGCCACCCTGCCGGTGGGCAGCTATACCGCCGTCGTCCGCAGCCGCGACCAGACAACCGGCACTGCTGTTGTCGAGATTTACAGTGTGGGCCAATAGCGCCCTGCAGCCCTGGGCCGGCGGTTGCGAGCCGCCGCTCCCTGGATAGTTCGGGCTCGCCAGCGCTAAAGCCGTGTGGTTAAGTGTTAATTACTGTTTGCCGTTATGATCTCAAAATTCGGAATTCTTCTTGTGTTCAGTGCGCTGCTCTCCGTTCGGGCGTTCGCCGACGATCCGCTCTTCCATTCGGCGAATCCGATTGCGCCGCATGACGAATGGGGCCGGCTCCACCAGATGCCGACGGTGATCCCAACCGATTACAAGCATCGCGACGGTTCGCGTCTCTATTATTATTTCAAATCGCGCCACGAATTGTTGCGCGATCCGGCCTACGTCGCTTCGCTTCAAACGGTCTTGCGAAATCGCGGCTATTACTGCGGCCCGATCGACGGGGTGATGTCCGACCTTGTCTCTGAAGCAATCGCCAAGGTGCAAAAGAATTACGTCCAGAACGTGACCGGCCAGCTAACGGTGGCGGTGCGTCGCGTTCTGAATATGCCGTAATCGCCGCGCCGCGCCGCGTAAAAGCTTCGCTCACGCGGTCTGCTCAGTTTGTTTGGCGAAGCCACGTGAGACCGCAGGTCTTTTACGTGGCAGCCTCGCTAGGATTCGAACCTAGACAAAGAGATCCAGAATCTCTTGTGCTACCATTACACCACGAGGCTTCGTTAGGGAGCGAAAGACGTAAGCTCTTCGACTGAATTTCGCAAGTGCGGGTGCGGCCCCAAGGAGCGGCGATTTGCAATCGCCGTCTGATGCCGTAGGTGCCTTTACCGCCTCAAAATCTTGGTCGGCGATTACAAATCGCCGCTCCTTGAAGCTCGGCTTGCGTTCGCGCCGCGAAAAACAGTTTATCGGGCGGGCGTGTGCCCGCTCAACCAGATTTCCGCCCCTTCCCGGGCGGCTTCCACTTCCAGCTTGCGGCCGCTTTCCACTACCAGCAGCCGCGCCCGTTCCAGCATCTCGTCGATCTGGCGATCGTCGTGGGAGGGATCGTGGTGAAAGAGAAACAGCTTCTTGGCCCGCGCTTCCAGAGCGAGCGACACCACCCTGCTCAAGGCCCCATGGCCCCACCCGATGTGCTCCTGATATTTCTCGTCGGTGTATTGCGCATCGAGGATCAGCACGTCGGTGTCCTTGAGAAATTCGACCAGTTTTGACCGTTTGACCACCGCCTCGGCCCGGGCGCGGTCCGCATGAACTCCATCGCGCTCTGCGAGCTTTAGCTTCAACGGCTCGAAAGGCTCGTTGTCCGGCAAAAAGGCAATCGAGCCTTCCTTGGTAAAAAGCCGGTAGCCGGCGCAGATCCCGGGATGATTCAGGAACCTCGAGCGCACCCGGACGTTGCCGACCGAGAAATTCATCCTCTTGAGTTCCCGGATTTTGATTGTCCCAGGCAAATCCTTCCAGCTCACGGGAAAGAAGGGCAACTCCATTTGGGCGGCGAGGATCGTGGCGAGGCCGTCGCGGGCTCCCTGGTAGCCGAAAACGCGAATAGTATTCTTGGCCTGGTAGGCGGGAAGGAAAAAGGGGAGGCCCTGGATATGGTCCCAGTGGGTGTGGGTGAGCAGCAACGTCAGATTTATTGGGGCACTGCCAAATTCTTCGTTGAGGGCGAGCCCGAGCCCGCGAATTCCCGATCCGGCATCGAGAATGATGATGTCGCCGTTGGTGCGCACTTCGACGCAGGTCGTGTTTCCTCCATAGCCGATCGTGGACGGGCCCGGGACCGGGATCGATCCGCGCACGCCCCAGAATTTTATCCGGGTCGAAGGTGGATGAAATTTGAGCGATTTCGACTGGCGATTGGCAAGTCTCGCCGCCCGGCGCCGGGGACGTTTGATGGCGGCCGCGAGCTTTTCCCATTTCAACGGCTTGACAAAATAACCATCGCCGCCCGCCTCGAAAACCGCTTCCGGTTCGATGTGATAACGGCGGCCTGCAACAATAATGATGCGGGTACTATCCAGTTTCTCCCGGATCGCCCGGCAGACCTGCAACCCGCTCATCTTGGGCAAGAGCAGATCGCAAATGATGGCATCGGGCCGTTTCGCGAAGGCCAGCTCAATACCCGCCTTGCCTTCCAGCGCCTCGATTGTCTCCCAGCCGTGGCGGGTAAAAAGTTTGGCGATCCGGCGGCGGCTCTCCACGTCGTCTTCGATGATCAAGACCGTCGGCATGGGTTTCTAGCGCGGGATTGTGTCAGCCACCTTGCGCGAAACCAAGAGCTTTTTCGGGTGCTCAAGGAGCGGCGCTTTCCAAACCGCCGTCTTTTCAGCTTTTGGTGGATCGGCCGCTCCGCGGGCGATGGCGACCACACGCGCTTCGCCAACATCCAATATCGAGCGACGGAGCGCTTGATCCACCTACAGCAGACTCGAACCAAAAGCGCCGGGCTTGCCCTTTTTCCAGCGGAGATCGGGGTGGAGATTGATCTCGGCCGGCGGCACGTCGAATCCCACCGCGCGGAGCAAATAGGAGACACCCTCCCGGCTCTCCATGGTTTCCTTCAGGCTGCGCGCGAAGAGCTCGATGTATTCCTTGTAGGATTCCAGCGCCAGTTTTCCGTCCGCGAAATGTTCCGCGAGCGCTTCGTCGTGGTAATCGATTAGCTCGATAAGGGCGCGGCGGAGTTTGACTCGCATCTCCGGATCGACCACGACCTTGAACGGGGTCGCGCCGGCATTGGGCTTGGCGAGCTCTTTCTTCAGCGCAGTTTGATCCGAGGAAACGAGCTGATAATCGCGAGGTTCTTCCATTTTTTTGCCCGCAAATTCCCGCTTCCAAAAAGCGAAAAGGGTGGGGGACAGTTGTCGATTGAGTGGCCTATTCTGTCAAACCACAATCATGGTTCACCCGCGGGTCAGCTCCCGGCACGTGACATTCGATGCCTCCATTCCGGCAGCAATCCAATCGCGGATCACCCCATGGTCCAGCTTTGTCCCGCACGAAAAAATGTCCACCGCCGCGTAGCCGTGTTCGGGCCAGGTGTGGATGGCGACGTGCGATTCGGCGATCACGATTACTCCGCTAACGCCGTAGGGATTGAATGTATGAAAGACATCGGTAACGATCGTGCCCTGGCCCCGGCGAACTGCTTCCGAGAGCAGTTCTTTCAACGCTGCTGGATTGTTAAGCAGCTCCGCCTTGCAGCCGTGCAATTCGACCAGCATATGGAGGGCGAACGGTCCGTGCATTTTCATCCGATCAATTGCAGGAGGGCATCGGCGGACTGGGTGCCGCGCGTGAAGGTTTCTTCGAAAATGGAAATCCCGCTCATGTCCGAGTGCGCGAAAACTATTCGCCCATGCGCCGGTTGCATCTGTCGTCGCGCTTCGCCCCAGATGAATCCAGGAACGGGCCGAATCATTCCGTGACCCCAGACCCAGACATCGATGTTCCGAATGTGTGAGTGAATTCCCGGATGCGTCCGATCCAGGTCGGCGACGACGCGTTCGCACCAGTCGGCGTGCGCGCGCGCAAGCGCCCGCTGCCTTTCCTCGGCGGGCCCGGCGGCATCGAGCGGCCAGTAATGCGTGATCACAGTTTCATGCGGGGCCGGATGGACATTTTGATGCGTGGCCACGACGTAGCCTAACGAATCGCTCGCTCGTGCGACATTGTCCCAGGCGAGGGGCGCTCCGGAGCCGTTTGGAAGTTGATCGAGCGTGATGTTAGCCACCATCCAGGGGGAGTAGACTGCATCGTTCCCGCCCGGTAAATCGCCAATCATCCGCTGAGCGACGAATCGAGGCGCCGCGCACACGGCTCCGCGCGTCTTGACGCGCACGCTCCGGTCCCGTTTCACGTCGAGGTAATCGATAATCACTGTGCCGTCGCTCTGCTCAATCTTGAAGACCAGTCCCCCGCTCCGCGTCCGCGGCGCGCACGGCGCCGCCAGTTTTTTTGCCAGCCAGCCGTTGCCTTCGGGCCAGGTCACGACCGCATCGCGATCGGCATTCGAAGAGCGTCCGCGTCGAGAGGCAAAATAATGCACGCCGGCCCAGGCCGAGACGCGTTCGATGCCAGCGCCATAATCATCGCGGCAGCTATAGTCGACGTGCCAACGGAGCGGCACGGAATTCCATCCTTGTTCCGTCATCCAGGCGGCCATCGTCTTTCCATCGAGCGCGAGAAGCCCGGTATCGCGCGAACTGAGATCGAGCGGAATCGCAAAAGCCGGCCGGTCATCACGGCCACGCATCGAGCGAAAGCTCTCCATCCGCCCGAAAAAATCTTCATATTGCTGGCGATCGTCGGCGGTGATTCCGATTTGCGGGAGCAAACCTTCCTGCCACCGGCCGGCATCGAAGAGACGCTCCATCGGATCGGCGCAAAGAAATTCCTCGTTGTAAATGGGCGCGCCATTTGCATCGCGCCCGCGCGTGATGCCCAACTCTTCGAATAACGCCAGGACTTCGACCGATTCGTCGTTCGGGAGCGGGACGTAGTGCGCGCCCCACGGATACGCTGAAACTGCGTTCTGTCCGGAGGCGGCATTTCCTCCTGGTTGATGCTCGAGCTCGATGAGCAAAAAATCGCGCCGCCCGCGTTGATCCAACCGGCGAGCCGCGGCGAGGCCCGCGATGCCGCCGCCAATAATCACAACGCCCGTTTCAATCGTCTCACTCGTCGCGGGAAAATTTCCTGTCCGCAGGCGGTGCCCGGCTGCTGATGACGCGCCGACAATCGCACCGGAAAATCTTCTCGCCTTCGTGCAACCGACCAGCATAGCCGCTGCGCTGCCGCCGACCGTTCCGATAAATTTGCGCCGAGTGGTCCTCATTGCTGGACGTAGCGGGCCCACTCCGCGTCGAAATAACGGACAAGCGCCTGATTGTTCAGACGATTCACCTGGACCGGGACGCGCCCCATGTCCGGTGGAAAATGAGAAAGATCGGCAACGCTTTTCGCATCAATAAATCGCAGGCCGCCGGGAAAGCTCCCCTTTTCCGTGAGTGGACCAAGCGAAGCGAGGATGAATCCCCACTCGCCGAACGAAGGCACGAGCGTGTGATAGGGCTCGGTCACGAAGCCGCAGGCGCGCAATGTTTGGTCGATGCACCAGAATGATTTGCGCGCGACAAAGGGCGAGGTGCATTGGATAACCATCGCGCCATCCGCGGCGAGCGCGCTTCGGGCGCGTTGATAGAACGCGGTCGTATATAATTTCCCGATGCTGAAATTCGACGGGTCGGGGAAATCGGCGACGATGAAGTCGAACACTTCACGGTTGTCTTTCAGCCAGGTGAAGGCGTCGGCGTTAAACACGTGCACCCTTGAGGCGTTGAGGGAGCCGGCATTCAGGCGGGTCAGCATTTCCTGGGTGGAAAAAAGCCGAGTCATCGCCGGGTCGAGGTCGACGAGCGTGATGTTTCCGATTTGCGGATAGCGCAAGATTTCACGGACCGCGAGTCCGTCCCCCCCGCCCAGGACCAGGACGCGGTGTGCGTTCGGCAGGCGCGCGAGACCGGGATGGACCAGCGCTTCATGGTAACGATATTCGTCGCGCGAACTGAATTGCAGATTGTTGTTGAGATAGAGACGCAGATCGTCACCGCCGCGAGTGATGGTGATCCGTTGATACGGCGTCGACTTCGCATAAATCACTTCTTCGCCATAGGCGGACGCTTCCGACCAGGTAATGATTTGCTCTGAGCTGGCGAATCCAGCGGCGAGCATGGTCAGCACGACGATCCCTTGAATGAACAACGCGCGCGCGCCGCGCACCTGACCGCGCAATGCCCACAGAGCCACCAACCCGACCGCGTCATTCAAGATTCCAAAGAGAAATCCAGAGCGCGCGAGGCCGCAGTAGGGGACGAGGACCAATGGAAACAAGAGCGATGCGAGCAACGCGCCGATGTAATCGAAAGTAAAGACTTTCGAGATGAGATCTTTGAATTGGAGCCGGCCTTCGAGGATCCGAAGCAGCAACGGAATCTCGAGGCCGACGAGCGTCCCGATCACCAGGACAATGGCGTAAAGGATCACCCGAAACGAGCTGACGTGGGCAAACAAAACGAAAAGCGTGGCCGAAGCCGAACCGCCGAAGAGCGCAATCAGGAATTCGACCTGGATGAATACTCGCAGCAGGTCTTTCTCGACGT
>JBAPMH010000254.1:0-3249 GCA_049278515.1 Chthoniobacterales bacterium | reverse complement strand
TATCCACACAGTCCTGAAATTCCGTTTTCGGGGTAGTTTGTGCCAATAACGACAAATAGCTCCTCCCGAAACCAGCTTGCACATCTGGAATGCGCGACCTTTTGATGATCCGCTGGACTCGAGGTTGACATGGGCAAACCTCATGGACATCGATTGCAGGCCAGTTGTGGTCTATGGGCAGCAAGAGCTCTTGAGGTAAGACGGGAGACGAACTGCCCGTCCGATCGCTACGCTTTCCGGCCAAGATGTAGGTTTCCGAATATTTCGGGCCCGCGTGCGCGCGCGACAACTCGGCGAGCGACCAAGCGCGTAAGGGAGGGGCTGAACCATCGCGCGTCGGAACAAAACTCACCCAGAGGTGATATCTAGTCCAGTTGACGTCTCGCCAGTCCTGATGACATAGCCTGACATACACGATAGAGGTGGGATCGAGAGTGTGTAATAATTCCATTGACTCCAGTGTAACAGTGTTTCGTTACAGAAAGAAAAACACTAACTGCGAGAAGCGGTAACTGCGGTTTCCTCTATCGCCAGCTTGGCCTCCTTAATTGTGTTGACTCTTGCAATGAAGTTTTCTGGCGGGGAGAATCGTGGCGGCTCCGCCAAAGAAAGCCAGACTTGCCACATGCCACACTTCGACGAAGCAACGATGTCTCGATCCCAATTGTCGCCAATCATGACTATGTCGAAGGGATCTTGCGCCAACATTCGCACAGCAAGACGGTATGCAGAGCCATCTCGCTTGCTAACTCCCAGCGGAAATGTGACTATCGGACTTCGGCGAAGGAATGAGAGGCCAAGGCATTTGAAAATCGCTGATTGGGTGTCGGCAAAGCCGTCGGTTACAATTAATACGGACCGACCTTCGGCTTGCCACGCCTTGAGAGTTTCGAGGGAACCGGGGTTTGGTGCGACAGCAGCAAGGAACTGCCGTCCGTATTCGTAAGCGATATGACTAGCGTCGAGTTGTTGCGTTTCGGGCCAGGTGTCTAATAGGAGGCGAAACCGACGCGAGCGACAGGCGATACCAGTCTTGAAACCGCTAGTGCCGACGGCACCAAGAACCTGCTCGTATCGAGATGCCACAATGTGCTTTGGGACGCCAAAATTGCCTTCAATGTATTCGGCTGTGCGCTCGCTGGCAATTCTCGCGGCACGGGAGTAGTCGTGTAGAGTATTGTCAAGATCGACGCAAATGGCCTTTGGCCAATTTCTATGGTTCATCCGCCTCGCGCCCTTCGTCGCCTAAATCAACGGCATCTCGGATGGCGGCTGTAACTGCCGCTGGACGGACGGCGAGCACTATTCGCAACTTTGGCCGGCGACTGTCAGTGTCATTCACCAGCCGGAGCGCGCCATAGCGGGGACCAGCGCTCGTCTCAACCTCGGCCGCGCTCGTGATAGACTCCGAAATGACAGATTCGCTCAAAGTCACCGCTGCCACTACCTCGTCCCACATTCGAATGGGGGCTCGCGTTCGACGATGCCGTTCCTTCAAGCAGTGTTGGACATATTGATAAGCGGCCGACTGCGGGTTTCCGCGATAAAGGACATCGCTCGGGTATGAAATTGGGTCGGTCGCATCCAATGCAATGAGAGTTATTGGAAGGCCAGAACCTAAAACTCCGTTCGCTGCAACCGGATCAAACCAAAAGTTGAATTCTGCGAACTCTGTGGCGTTTCCTTGAATGTGGACCGCTCCGCCCATCATAAAAACATTTGCTATCAAGCGGTTCAGTTCAGGCGCCCGATGGAGCGCCTCCCAAAGGATAGTAGGCGGCCCGAAAACACACAAGGTTACCGGTTGCGCTTCCGATACAAGCGTTCTCGTCAAGTAATCAATCCCTGACTCTTTCGCAATCAGGGACGCGGAGGTAGTTGGCGGGGAATAGGAACTCAACTTAGCCAGTGCGCCCGGATACGTAACGAAAGAAGATCGCGAAGATCTTTCTTTGCGAAAGCGACTGATGCGTTCAGTATGGAACTGAATCGGTAATCCTACGTAGGCTTTTGCATCGCTCTTTATTCTCTTTAGCAGGCGGGCGAGATTTAAGGTCGCCTCATTTGCCCAGATATTACCGCTCGTTCCAATCGCGGCTCGGAGAGATATACATTTGTCTTTGGCCAACAACAAGACGCCTATTCCGTCGTCACCACAAGCCTGCATGTCCGAAATGACGACGACCTTGCGCCTGTCTGTCGGACACATGGGCGATGTCATATTGGAAGCGGCTGACGATAACCAGGCGAAGTAGGCGGACAGGGCAAAGAGGAGCGCACCTAATAATCCCTTATTGCGAGGGGTAAGTCGAGGCGAAATGTGCATTACGCTTCCGCAGTGAGCAAATATTCCACCGCTGTAAAACTGGCTGCTTTCGCGGTAGGGAAAAAGCTCCGTGGCTCGGGACCAAGCACTTGTTGACGGGGCGAGGGACCCTGGGCGAACATGATTCTCCAGCGCGGCGCGGGAAAGGAGCGATGTAGGGCACGCTCGAACTCTTCCTGCGAAAGATTGAGCCTTCCGTCTCGCGGTGAAGCACCATCAAGTTTCATCCCGAAGAGCATTTCAATATAAATCGATGCCCACGGAGCAGCCGCATCCCTCAGCCAATCAAAGGAATGTTCAAGACCAGCGATGCTTTGGACATGATGTAAGACACCGGTGCATATGACGAGGTCGGCGTTAGGAAGAGTTTCCGGCGGGATCGCCATAAAGTCTCCGCAGATGAGGGTAGGGGCGGGAAGATGTCTATAGGAGGAATCCGACAAGCTCGTGGTAATAGCATCGAGAGCTCTTTGTTGCTTGTCGATTGCGGTTACGCTGTATCCGAGGGCTAACGCCAAAAGGGTATGTCGACCTCGTCCCGCTCCGACATCTAGGACATGTGTACCGGTTAGCTGCGTTGATAGGAAATGGCGCAGCGTAGGAAGCGAACGCGACGCGAGATCAGCCGCTGTGACGGGCGCCGTATCGCAGCCAAGCTTGGCGTTAATGGCGAACTCGAGAGTCCTTAAATAAGCAGACGCGATTACCGTCGCTGCGCTTTGCTCCGCGACATATTTCTCGACAGCATCCTCCAGGTCCGTCCAGGCAAGAAGCACAACTTTCACTCCCACGTTCCGCGCGGCTAATATCGCTTCGCCGAGTTCGCGCTGATAGAACGTCGTCGTCGTGCACAACAAGAAAATTTCCTGGAGTTCGCTCTCATGGGCGACGCGGTTGAGACACGCAAGGGCATTGGAGTCGAT
>JBAPMH010000253.1:0-3043 GCA_049278515.1 Chthoniobacterales bacterium | reverse complement strand
GGCTCGACAGAGTCTCGCCCTGCCCAAGAAAGCGATCTCGCTACGTTTTCCGGTTCCCGGCGAGGACCAGGATGATTCCGCCGACCAAACAGATGCCACCCAGAATCGGTGGAAACGGGACGGTCTTTTCGCGGTCCGCGCTCACCTGGAGGGGGCCGGCATCGATGATCTTCTCGCGCTTGGTATAACTAAAGCCCCCGTAAGCGAGAGCGATAATACCGATCGCGATCAGGATGATCCCGACAATTCCCGCGGGTTTCATTAGGTTCCGGAGACCGGCTTACACCCGCCGCCCGGAGATTAAATTGATGATCAAAACGACAACTGCGATGACGAGCAGAAGATGAATGAAACCGCCCATCGTATAGGAACTGACCAGTCCTAGAACGTAGAGCACCAGCAAGATTACGAAGATAGTCCAGAGCATATGTTTTCCTTTGGGTTGGTTTCCCTTGCTTCGTTTTCGGAGGCTCGGGTGCGCTTAAAAGATTTTCAAGATTCGCCACTCTTTTTGCGGGGCGAGAAGTTTATGGCGGTTTAAAGAAATTGCTGGCGGCTCGGATTTGGAACGTCTACAACGCCAGTATCCGTTCAACCAATCCAGCTATGCGCTTCAAACTTCTCGTCCTAGGTCTTCTCGGTCCTCTTCTTACCGGCAGCGCGCTCGGGGCCATCGTGGTGGAAAAACGTTCGCACCAGATGCCGTATGTGGAGGTGTTCGGTTGCGAAGGGGTTCATGCCTTTGTCTTTCGCGGACCGAAGGGAATTGACCGTCGCCCGATCCTGGTGCCGCCGCGCGAATATTGGACACCAATGGAGGCCGGCCAGTACAAATTCTGGTTAAGATACGGGAACGGGCATGTCTGCTCGAGGCTGGTGACACCGGAAGTTTTCGCGCGTTACCGGGTAGGCGATGATTTCAATGATTGCGGGCCGGCCATCCAGCGAACCACCGAGGACAGCAAGACGATGGGGCCGGTCGTTCGTCATCGAAAGCAGACCGCGCAGGTGCGCAAGCGGACGCATACCCGGCAGATCGCGAAGCATCAGCGGGTGCAATCGTTCGCGCCGGATCGCAGCCCGCTAGCATTTTGACGCTGGCACGCCGTCGTGCCGGAGACTGGCAGCATCTAGTTCTCTCGATGGCCTGCGGGCCAGACCGACTCCAAAGTCACTGTTCCATGAGGGCGGCGCGGACACTCCAGCCGCGGAGCCCCGAAGGGTCAGAAAGGAATTGACGTCTTTAACTAAGATTGAGTAGAAAAGCCTTGCATGGAACCCCTGCTTCATTTCCCGCCAGCGTGCGAGCTTGCTCGAGATCCCGATGGCGGCCCCAAAAACCCCAACCATCGAGCAGACAAGAGCAAAATGACATGAACTCAAAAACCCAATTGTTAACAACCGGAAAGAAACGCGTCCTTTTTCTGTTTATCCTCTGCAGTTTGGCGCTTACCAATGCCGCCGTGGGCGGCACATTTCTGATATCCTACTACTGGAACAGCCTTTTTCATCCATTCACAAATTCGCCCGGGTCATCAACCATCGAGGCGGAATGGATTGTGTACCCAAACGGTCTGGCGCCAGAAAACAATTTCTACCTCACCAGCACGACTCCTCACATGGTGAATGGCAGTGAAATCCTTTTCTTTTACTACGGCGGCAACGCCGTATTCAAATTATACGGAGGAACTACTGAGATGTGGCTCAATAGCGGCGCAGCGCAGCCATATCTCGGAACGCGCGTGATTCTTGGCGAAACCCATTTCATTATGCGATATCGATTTTCTAATGTTCGGACTGCGGGACCTAACAAAGTCAAGCTTACCTGTAACAATCATGCCACTACCATAGCAACGGCTGTTTCTTTACCGCAATCGACTATTTATGTGAATCCTAATTACCTATTTCCTTCGTCTGGCACATTTCAGGTCGTCAGTAGTGCTGGCGCTCAAAACATTTCTTATACCGGGACAACTACCAATGGAACCTATACTACTAGTTTTACCGGCTGCACTGGAGGAACTGGCACTCTGACCCAAGGTAGCGAGCTGGATCAAATATCGGGAAATTCGAGTACTGCCACCCACTTCAAGAATTCCGTTTCCCTTTGGAACTATTTAACTTCCGCATGGGTTCCGTTTGACGAGGTCGAGTTCGATCGCCCTGCCTTATTAAACGATTGCGGGGTCTGCGGGAATTGCGGATTCTGGGGGCCAACCTTCGAGTCGAATATCGATTTGAACACGGGCCAATGCCAGACCGGCGATTTGCCACTGATTGGTGTACTCGATTGGAGCGTGTCAGTCGATGGGGGCTCCTTTGTCCAAGGCAATGCGAGCATGGCGTCTCTCATACCCAACCTGAACGGTTGTGGTCAAACTCCTCCTTACGAGCAAATCCCCAATCTTCCATTTTACCAGTGGATCATAAGATCGCCTATTCAGAAGTGAAAGCGGATTGGGGTCTTGTTGTTGGGGAGTGATCTCTCTCGGGGCAGAGTGGATTAGTAACGTTCCATCCGGCGGTGCTTCGCGCCTGAACCAGGCTCAGAGCTGAGCCTGGTTCAGCGCCGCGCGAAGGTTCCAGCCATTGTCCCGCAGGCGCTCGCACGCCGCGCGATAGTCGCATTTCGTCAACTCCGCCACGAGCCGAGCAGCCCGGTCCCGGAGCTTGTCGTTGGACATCGCGAGATCGACCATCAGGTTTCCGCGTACCTTGCCCAACGCCACCATCGCGCCGGTGCTAATAATGTTCAGCGCAACTTTGGTGGCCGTGCCGGCCTTTAGTCGCGTGGAGCCGGTTAAAATCTCAGGACCTGTCGGGAGATCGATTTCGAGGTCACACCCTTCGGTCCGGTCCCGGGCGGGATTGCAGGTGATCAGCACTGTTTGCGCACCGCGTTTCCTGGCCTCGGCCAGCGCCCCCAGCACGAAAGGGGTGCGGCCGCTCGCGCTGATTCCACAGACGATGTCGGCTCCAGTCACGCCGCGCTCATCGATCGCCAGCGCGCCGCCGCCACGTTCGTCCTCCGCCCCCTCGACGC
>JBAPMH010000252.1:0-4528 GCA_049278515.1 Chthoniobacterales bacterium | reverse complement strand
CCACAGGGGCGCGTCTACAGGTGCGCGAACCTGATCTTCGCCGGTTCAAACTTCCACCCGCGCGCCGAGCTCCACAACGCCGTTGGGCGGCAGACAAAAGTACGAGGTCACATCGCCGGCGTTCCGAGTCATCCAGGCGAAGATTGAACCGCGCCAGGACGAAAGGCCGAGCTTGCGGGTGGCGAGGATCGTTTCGCGGCCGATGAAGTAGGTGGTGCGCATCGGGGCGAACCGGAGTCCTGCCTCCTTTACGCTTTCCAACGCCGCCGGCACGTCCGGTTTTTCCATGAATCCGAAGTGGACCTGGACGCGCCAGAATCCTCCTTCGAGTTTTTGAACTGCGACCCGGTCTTTGGAATTGGTCAGATAGGGGACTTCTTCGGTTTGGACGGTGAGCACGACGACCTGCTCGTGCAGGACTTTGTTGTGCTTGAGATTATGCAGCAGGGCCAGCGGCGTGCCCTGGCGATTCCCGGACATGTAAACGCCGGTGCCGGGCACGCGCTGGATTCGCTGATTTTTCAGATCGGACAGAAACTCATCGAGCGGCAGGCACATTTCGCCGAGGCGGCCCCGCAGAACGCGGCGTCCTTTTCTCCAGGTCAACATGAGGAAAAGAATGCAGGCCGAAACCAGGAGCGGGAACCAGCCGCCGTGCGCCAACTTGAGCATGTTCGCGCTAAAAAAGGCCAGGTCGATGATGATAAAAAAGAGCGCCACGGGCAGCGCCGCGAAGGCCGGCCAGTGCCAGCGGCGGCGCGCCACGACGTAAAACAGGATCGTGGTGATCAGCATCGTGGTCGTGATGGCCACGCCGTAAGCGGCCGCGAGATTACTCGACGATCCAAAGCCGAGAACGAGTCCGATGCAGGAAAGCATCAGGGCCCAATTCACCATCGGCACGTAGATTTGGCCGATGATCCGGGCGGAGGTGTAGTTCACTTTGAGCCGCGGCATGTAGCCGAGCTGGATCGCCTGCATGGTGAGCGAAAACGCGCCGCTGATGATCGCTTGCGACGCAATCACGGCCGCGGCCGTCGCGAGGATGACCATTGGATAGAGCGCCCACGGCGGAGTCATCCGGAAGAACGGATTCACGGCGGCTTCCGGTTCGGACAAGAGGAGGGCGCCTTGACCGAAGTAATTCACGGTCAGAGCCGGCAGGACGATCGCGAACCACGTCAGGCGAATCGGCTTGGTGCCGAAATGCCCGATGTCCGCGTAAAGAGCTTCGCCGCCGGTAATGGCGAGGAAGACGGCGCCAAGGACGACAAATCCGCGCGCGCCATTGTTCGCAAAAAATTGCCAGGCCTGGAGAGGATTGATCGCGGAAAGGACCTCGGGGACGCGGACGATCTGCTGAACTCCCAGAACCGTGATTACCGCAAACCAGAGTAACGTCACCGGTCCAAATATCTTCCCGACTCCGGTGGTTCCGCGGGATTGGAAGAGAAAAAGCGCGATCAAAATCACGATCGCAATGGGTTCGACGGCGCGATCGAAGAACGGCGTCGCGATGTGCAATCCCTCCACGGCGCTCATGACGGAAATCGCCGGCGTGATCATGCCGTCCGCGTAAAGCAAGGCCGCGCCGAACAAGCCGAGAAAGAAGAAGACTTTTCCGCGTTTGACCACGTCTCCGACCAGGGTGGCGAGAGCGAGAATGCCGCCTTCACCGCGGTTATCCGCCCGGAGGATCAGGATCAGGTATTTGACCGAAATGATCAGGATGAGCGACCAGAGAATCAGGGAGAGCACGCCGATGACGTTGGCGGGGGTGGGGAGGATAGCGTTCGGACCGTAGAAGCATTCGCGCAACGCGTAGAGCGGGCTCGTTCCAATGTCCCCATAGACGATGCCGAGGCTCGCCAGGCAGAGAATGAGGAGCCGTTTTTTATGGCGCTTTGATTCCTCGGCGGCAGGCGGAGGGGCCGTCGTTTTTGGAACGTCGGCGGCCAAAGTTGACGGGGCGGAGTTCACTGTCACTCCGAGCTTAGACAGTCCGCCGATTCAGAATAATTAAAACGGTACTAAAATCGGCGAAGATGCATTTCGCGCCGGGCAGGATAACGCTAGACTGGCGATGTGCTGGAACAATCCAGTTCGCCGAAGGCCGGGGAATCGGCTGCCTCTTTTGCTCCGCTGAGAGAATACCTCATCGCAGTCGCCGGGGTGGCTGCGCTCACCGTCGGGTGCTGGTTGCTGACTCCGTTAACGGGTTACGCCGCCATCTCCCTCATTTATCTTCTCGGGGTCCTGCTCGCCGGGATGATCCTGAGCCGGGGACCGGTCCTGCTGGTGGCAACCCTCAGCGCGCTTTCCTGGAATTTTTTGTTTATCCCGCCCCGGTTCACGCTTCACATTGCCCAGGTCGAAGACGCGCTGACGTTCATTACCTTTTTCATCATTGCGGTAACAGTCGGCGGCCTGACTGCGCAACTGAAAGCGCGGGAGCACCTCGCGGCCCAGGTGCAATTGGCGAAAAACTCGGAGCGACTCCGGAAGACCTTGCTCGATTGCGTTTCGCACGAACTAAAAACCCCGCTCGCGGCGATCGGGGCGGCGAGCCAGGAGTTGTTGCGCCTGGCAGGAGAGGGGGCCAACTCCGAAATGCTTAAGGAGCTCGCGGCCGAAATCCACGGTGGTTCTCACCGGCTAAACCGCGTCGTCAACAATCTCCTCGACATGAATCGCCTCGAGAGCGGCGTCGTCCAGCCGAACCGGGAATGGTGCGACGTGCGCGAGCTCCTCCAATCCGCGATCGAGAGCGAGCGCGAATCGCTCAATGGGCGGGATATCCGGCTCGATGTCCCGGAGAACACGCCGTTAGTCCTGATCGATCATCTGCTCCTGGAGCAGGCCGTCGCCAAGCTCCTGGCGAATGCGGGCGGTTACACCCCTTCGAAGTTGCCGGTCGAGGTGGATGCCGACTGCCGAAACGGGCTCCTCATCATCTCGGTTAGCGATCGCGGTCCGGGATTTCCCCCGGAGTTATCCGAACGCGTTTTCGAAAAATTTTATCGCGGCAACGGCCGGAAAGCGGGCGGGCTCGGCCTGGGATTGGCGATCGCGCGCGGTTTCGTCGAAGCCCACGGTGGCCAGTTGACGGCGGAGAATCGAGACGGCGGTGGCGCCCGGTTCACCATCAATGTTCCCGTTCGCCTGACCGATGCTCGCGCCCTGGAGGCAAGCGAATGAAGCCGGCCCACACTGCTCTCATCATCGACGATGAAAAACAGATCCGCCGGCTCCTTCGTCTCGCGCTGGAGGGAGCGGGTCATCAGGTCTACGAAGCGGAAACCGGCCAGGCCGGACTCTCGGAGATTGTGCAACGCCGTCCTGATATCGTGCTGCTCGACCTCGGTTTGCCCGACATGGAAGGGGTCAAGGTTCTCCGCCATTTGCGCGAATGGTCCGACGTTCCGGTCCTGATTCTGTCCGTGCGCGACGATGCCGAGGAAAAAGTCGCGGCCCTGGATGCCGGCGCGGACGACTACGTGACCAAGCCATTCGATACCGCCGAGCTCCTGGCCCGGGTGCGGGTTGCGCAACGCCGGTCCCTGACCGAAACGGGCGAACCGGTATTCAGTTCCGGCCCGCTCTGCGTCGACTTCTCGGCGCGGCAGGTGAAGCTCGCCGGCACCGAAGTGAAGCTCACGCCTACGGAATACTCGCTCTTGCGCGTTCTGGTTCAGAACGCGGGAAAGGTGGTGACTCACCGCCAGTTGTTACGAACCGTTTGGGGCGAAAAAGCCGAGAGCCAGGCGCAATATCTCCGCGTTTACGTGACGCATTTGCGCAAAAAACTTCAAACCAGCGCCAGCGCCCCAAGCCTGATCAAGACCGAAGTCGGCATCGGCTACCGGTTATCCGGGTAGGGACGCCGTCAAGGAGGGGCGCTTTCCAAACCGCCCCTCTAACTCACCGTCCCGCAACGGCGGTTTGTAAACCGCCGCTCCTTGATCACTCGCGGACCGTTCGCATCCGGTCACGAATTTGAGCCAGTTGGACGGCGTTGCGAATCGTCCCTGCCAGTTCGTAGCGACCATGAAAATCTCCGACCATAGCCCAGCGCTTTAGCGCTGGGTGGCGATTCACAAATGCGGTCGAGTCCCGTCAGGGACGACAGAAACGTGGCAACTGCTCGGCGCTTCTTTCGTCCCTGACGGGACTTCAGAATTATTACTCCGCAGTTTTCCCAGCGCTAAAGCGCTGGGCTATTTTCAGAGGCCGCGGGCCTGGCAGGGACGCCGCGTTGCGGGGCAGCGTGCGAGATCTTCCTCCGCAACGCCTCGTCCCGCCGTTCATAGCGAACATGAAGTCTCCGACAATAGCCCAGCGCTTTAGCGCTGGGTGGCGATTCACAAATTTGGGCGAGTCCCGTCAGGGACGACAGAAACGTGGCAACTGTTCGGCGCTTCTTTCGTCCCTGACGGGACTTCGGAATTATTACTCCACAGTTTTCCCAGCGCTAAAGCGCTGGGCTATTTTCAGAGGCCGCGGGCCTGGCAGGGACGCCGCGTTGCGG
>JBAPMH010000251.1:0-9291 GCA_049278515.1 Chthoniobacterales bacterium | reverse complement strand
CATCGGCGCGATAATGACCGCGCGTTTCCGCCGCACGACCGTCCACCGCTTTGGAGTCGGGTGCGCCGGACTTCGCACTTCCTCCGTCACTACCTCGAGATGATCATCCTGAAAATCCGTCCGGCTCGAGACGCATTCCCAACCATTGGTCTTCGCCACGGAATCGCTGCCTTTCACGCCGCAAAGGTTATGGGGAGAGCCACGAAAAGCGAATCTTTGTCGTGGCGGGCTGAGATGGCCGGGAAAGATTTGCAACACCCCGGGGTCTCGCGCACGCGAATTGGCTAGAGAAGACTTCGCCAGCGCGCGACCTGGGCTGCGACATTCCCGGGCGCGGGCGCGCCAGTCGCCGTTCGCTTCGCCAGAGAGCCGCGCACATCAAAGACTTTCACCACGTCTTCCTCGAAGAGTGCTGATATTTCCTGCATCTCCCAGAGCGACATATTGCTCAAGGTGAGTTTCGCGGCGGCCGCGCGCGCGACCAGTTTCCCTACCGTTTCGTGCGCCTCCCGGAAGGGCATTCCTTTCTTTACCAGGTACTCGGCGAGATCGGTTGCGAGCAGACTTGGATCGCCCGCGGCCGCTTCCATCCGGGAGGTGTGTATCGTCAGTTCCGGCAACAGGGCAGCCACCACCTTCAGCGCGTCCCGGACCGTGGTCACAGAATCGAAGAGAGGCCCCTTGTCCTCCTGCAGGTCGCGATTGTAGGCGGCCGGCAGTCCTTTCATTGTGGTAAGGAGCGCGACCAAATTACCGTAGAGACGTCCCGTCTTGCCCCGGGTGAGCTCCGCCATATCCGGATTCTTTTTCTGCGGCATCAAGCTGGAACCGGTAGAGAAGGCGTCGCTGAAGGTAATGAATCCGAATTCGACCGTGCTCCAGAGAATCAGGTCTTCGCTGAGCCTCGACAGATGCATCCCGATCATGGCCAGGGCGAAAAGAAATTCCGCGGCGAAATCGCGGTCGCTGACGGCATCGATACTATTCTGGCTCAGCGCCGAAAACCCGAGCTCGAGGGCGATGAGCTCGCGATCGAGGACAATCGTCGATCCCGCGATTGCACCCGACCCGAGAGGCAGGACATTCGCCCTCCCCGCGCAGTCAACCACCCGTCCGTGATCCCGTTCCAGAGCTTCAATTTGGGCAAGGAAATAATGGGCGAGCGAAACAGGCTGGGCTCGCTGAAGATGGGTGTACCCCGGCATGAGGACCTGTTGATGGCGCTCGGCCAAAGCAAGCAGGGCGGCCTGCAAGGCCCTCAAACGACGGCAGACCTCGGCCGCTTCCGCCTTCACGAATAACCGCAGATCAAGCGCCACCTGATCGTTCCGGCTGCGGGCGGTATGCAGCTTCGCGCCGGCGGCCCCGATCCGCTTCGTGAGCGCCGCCTCGATATTCATGTGGACATCTTCGAGTGACCGCTCCCAGCGAAAGTCGCCCGCGGCGATTTCCGCCTCGATAACGGTGAGGCCCGCCTTGATTTGATCGTGCTCTTCCTTGGTCAGGATTCCCGCCTTGGCCAACGCCGCCGCATGCGCCAGCGATCCCTTGATGTCATAAGAATAAAGTCGCCAATCGATCGAAACTGACTCGCTGTAGAGCTGCGCGGTCTCGCTCGCTGGTTCGTCGAATCTTCCTTTTCGCATGTCGCTCAGTTCGAACGATCCCGCGTTACCGTCACGGAAACAAATTCAGTTTCCGGCAGGACAAATTTCCGCAACTCGATCGTAATTTTTCGAATCTCGAATTTTTCGAGCAAATGCCGGGCGAGCGCGTCCGCAAGCGTCTCGATGAGCCGATCGCGTCGTTCGCCCACGAATTTTTTTGTCGCTTCGCAAACCGTCGCGTAGTTGACCGCGCGCCCGATTTCGTCGTGTAAATCCTGGCTCGAGCGCACGGGCGAGAGAGTGATATTGAAGGTAAGTCGTTGCGGGGAAGCACGCTCGTCCTCCGGCACACCGAGGTGGGCGAAGACTTCAAGCCCCTGAATGCAAACTAGCGAATCCAACTCGTAGGTCGCCATCGCGTAAGCTCAACCCGCCGCCGTCGCTGAGGCAAGAAGCTTTTCACGACCTCACTCTACCGACTGAACGAGGCAGCGGGAATGAGGGTCGCACGAAAAATGTCAGGATTCCTCCGGCTTTCGGGAACTTCCGCGGCTCGCTGCCGGATAGACAGACAGACAAAGACCATCATGAAGATCCATTCAAAGCAGCTCTGGAGGGTTCAACAACAACTCGGCGCTTTGCTGCTCTTGAGCCTAACAGGCTGTGTCACGTCATACGAAGACCAGGCTCTTCGAAAGGTCTATGAACAACACACGCAATCGATCGTCGACAGCTACGCCGACGATAAAAAGCCGTTTGAAGCGAAGGATGCAACTGATCGAAATGTGAAGCTTCGCAAATTGATTTACCTGGTCGATCGACATTATGAGAACTGGGAGAAGCGACTGTTCGACAAGAAGGCCGGGTTCGATTTCATCGGGACCGTTAGCGTGCTCACAGTCAATGCGGTTGGGACGTTGACAGGCGGGGCGGAAACGAAAGCAATTCTCCACGCGATCTCCGGCGGTATAGAAGGGACCAAGACCGCCGTCGATAAAGATATCCTTCAGGGTCAAAATACTCTCGCAATCATAACCAAGATGCGTGAGTTGCGTTCGAAAAAACTCAATCCTCTCCTCGATGGTATGGGAAAGTCGATTGAAGAGTATTCCATGGAGGAGGGGTTGGTGGACCTGGGTGAATACTATAATGCAGGCACTTTCACGGTCGCCCTCCAGGACATCATCAGCAGCGCCGGAAAAGAAAAGGATATGAGCGACCAGGCGAATCAGACGGCGAAGACCGGGCAAAAGATTTCGACCCTGACGGAAACAAAAAAATCCGGAGGCGCGACCACCACGACGACGACAACGACGCGCTGATCCGCATGACCGGGTCCAGCGCGTTATTTTGAATCTGCAATGAAAATATCAGCCAAGTCGCATCTATGAAAAAGACTACCGCTTCGAAGTCCCCTCAAAACAAACGCGCCGCCAAGCGCGAGAACCGTACTGAAACCAATATGATCAACACCATCATCGACATCTATCACGGCAATGCCATCGACCTGGAGCAATGCTTCGCGGGCGGCATCGTCGCCATCATTCACAAGGCCACCCAGGGAGCGAGCATGCGCGATTCGCGATATCACGAGCGGCGTCTGCGGGCGAAACGGCTTGGCTTCCTTTGGGGCGCGTATCATTTCTCGACGGGCGGTCCCGTTTCGGCGCAGGTCGAGAACTTCCTCACCTACGCGCGACCCGAGGATGACGAGCTGATCTCGCTTGATTGGGAGCCGAGCGACGGCCCCGACATGACTCTCGATCAGGCGCGACATTTCGTGCAAATGATCAGGGATGAAACCGGCCGCTGGCCAGTGATTTACGGAGGCCACCTGCTGCGGGAATCGGTGGGCCATAATCCGGATCCCGTCCTGCGCAATTGCCCCCTCTGGTACGCCCGCTATGCCCCCGCCCCAATAGGTATCCCGACCCAAATCTGGCCCACCTACGCCCTATGGCAATATACCGACGGCGACGTCGGTCCACAGCCTCACGATACGCCGGGCGTGAGTGGCGCCGATCGGAATATTTTCCAGGGTACAACTCAACAACTGAAGGACGCCTGGCCTCTTACGCGACGCGAAGACAACGCGGGGAATGGCCCCGGCTTTCACCACATCCTTAACGAGATTCCGGCCTAACAAAAACAACGCTGCCGGAAGTACGGCCAGCGAGATTCTCCGGTTCGTATCGCTGCTCTCATCCGGTGCCCCAGCCTTAGACATTAATTTTTCTCTTGAGTAAAAGATTCCGAGCGGTCAGCATCCGCGGCTGTGAAGCCGGACGCCTCCCCCATGGGTGGCCGCTCCCCGGAACGGTTTGTTACCACCCGCTGGAGCGTCGTGCTCTCTTGCGCCGACCCGGCCCTGGGCGACGAAGCTGCGCGCCAGGCGCTCGCCGAACTTTGCAAGATCTATTGGCGCCCGGTTTTCGCGTTCATCTGCCGCCACGGCCGGTCGGTGGCCGACGCCCAGGATTTGACTCAGGATTTCTTTGTCATGGTGCTTGAAGGCAGTCTCCTAAAACGCGCCGACCCAAATCGTGGCCGGTTTCGATCGCTCCTGCTGAAGTCGCTGCAAAATTTCCTCGCGGATGACATAGACAAGAAACGCGCTCGAAAACGCGGGGGCGATGTGCAGTTTGTTTCCTGGGACGATTGGATGGCGGAAGCGCCTTCGCAACTCACCGTCTCCTCCCGGGCCGTGGAATCGTGGCCGGCGGAGCGGCTCTTCGATCTGCGCTGGGCCGCGACCGTTGTCGAACAAGCGATCCGCCGGCTGCGGGAAGAGTGCGAAAGCCAGGGGAAACTGCGCGCCTTCGACGCCCTTCGCTCCTGCCTCGGGGCGGAGCGCGAAGACGTCTCTTATTCGACTCTGGCGCAAACGCTCGCTGTTCCGGAAGCCACCGTGAAGCGGCTCGTCCACCGGCTCCGCCAGCGCTATCGCACACTGTTACGCGAAGAGGTCGCGGAAACCGTCGCCGACCCCGCCGAGATCGACGACGAAATCCGGCACCTCTGCAGCGTACTCGCCGCCGAATCCACCGCCATGTGATGAAAATGTTCTCCCCGGGACTTTCCGATTCGATCGCGAGCGTGCTAGACGAGCCGCGCTCCTGTCCGCATTGCGCTTCTTCCTCGCACATCGCCGGGGGGCTCTGCGTTGGTTGCCTGCTGGAAGCGGGGCTCGCCCGCGCAGACGAAGACCAATCGGAGACGCTGACTGATCTTCTGGCCGATCTTAATTTGCCCGACCAAAATTGGCGGCTCGGCAATTACGAAATCCTCGAGGAGATCGGGCGCGGCGGGATGGGCGTTATTTATCGCGCCCGGCAGCGCCACTCGCGGCGCATCGTCGCAGTGAAGCGCGTGCTGAGCTACCACGCCGATTCCCGCGAAACCCTCGCCCGATTCCGTCGCGAAGCCCAGGCGGCGGCCAGCCTCGATCATCCCAACATTCTTCCAATCTACGAAGTGAGCGAGAGCGAGGACGGCCTGCCGTTCTTCAGCATGAAATTCGCGCCCGGCGGAAGCTTGCAGGAAGTCGGCCCCGCGCTGAGAAACGACCCGCGCCAAAGCGTAGCGCTCGTCGCCAGAATCGCGTGCGCTGTCCAGTACGCTCACAGCAAAGGCATCCTCCATCGCGATCTAAAACCCGGCAACATCCTCCTCGATGGGCGCGGCGAACCCCTGGTGAGCGATTTCGGCCTCGCCAAATGGCTCGACACCAACAGCGACCTCACCCGAACCCTCACCATCTTCGGCACTCCCGGCTACATCGCTCCCGAGCAAGCCAGCGGCTCCGCCGCCGACCTCAAACCAACCGCCGACGTTTACAGCCTCGGCGCCATTCTCTTCGACCTCCTCGCCGGCCGCCCTCCGTTCCTCGGCGCCCACGCCCTCTCCGTCATCCGCCAGGCCGCCGAATCTCCCGCCCCCAAACTCCGCACCCTCTCCAAACTCGCCGATCGCGACCTCGAAACCATCTGCTCCCGCTGCCTCGAACGCGACCCCAAACTTCGCTACCCCTCCGCCCACGACCTCGCCGAAGACCTCGAACGCTGGCTCGAAGGCCGCCCGATCATAGCTCGCCGTGTTTCTTTGCCCGTGCGGCTTTGGCGGTGGTCGCGCCGAAATCCAAAACTTGCTGGAAGCATTGCCTCGTGCTTGCTGCTTGGATCCATCATCGCAATAACTCAATTTCAAGATCGACTCGCAACGCGAGCACATGTCGTTCTTATGCATTCCGTGGCGGTCGGTCCGTTACTCGATTTGGACACGGCGCACCCTGACTACTCCCTGGCCAAGCAAATCGCGGATGCGCTGCAAAACGAATTGTCCCATTACGGACCGGCCCGTGCCACCCCGTCGGAGATTGCCAAGGTTCAATCCGCAACTGATCAAAGCGAGAATCCCTTGAAGGCCCGCTCAAATTCGGCGCGCGCAACGCTACAGGGGACAAAACATAGTCACGAGGGCAAACTGCGCCTCTCGTTGCGCCTGACGAATACGTCGAGCCAAAAGGTCATTCGCCGATGGATTATTGAAAGCAACGCTTTCGAGCATTCAGCCAACCAGGCTGCCAAATCGACCGCATCTGATATTTACACCCTGTTGGATACGGCGAGCCTTGAGACAATCGAGCAGTCTGAAGATGATCCCGGCTGGCGCGACGAAAGTACGCGGGAACTTCTCATTGCAGGCGACGCCGTGATGGAACGACGCACACTCGCCGACATAGATAGAGCGATCGAGTTGTTTGAAAAGGCAGTCAAGGCTCAGCCTCGCTCAGCTTTGGCACTCAGTTACCTGGCCGAAGCACAGACTGGGCGCTCGTTCATGACCGGTGACTCGAAATACCTCTCAGCGGGTGAATCTTCGGCAAGGAAAGCGATAAACCTGAATCCCACAGTTGCGAAGCCACACGAAGCCCTCGCTTTCGTGAAACTATACCAGGGTCATTTCCGTGAATCGCTAGACGAAACGTTTACTGCCTACGAGTTGGCTGACGTCGACGATGGACGGTTGGCATTCAAGGCCGCCATCAATCTGAAAATGCTCGGACGCCCGGCGCAGGCAGCCGCGTGGTATCGCTTCGTTCTTGGTAAAGACAAACGTCCCGGATGGAACGAGTTCATGCTAGGAGACTGCCTGGCCGACTTAACCGATGACGATCGTGCGGCCGTGGCATATCAGCGCGCGTCCTCTTTGTTTCCGGAACTTCCGGAGGGATGGATGGGACTTTGCCGATTGGCTCTTTTGCAAAAGGATTTTACCGCTGCGCGAAACATCTGCTCTGAGAATTGGCAGAGGTATCCCGAATTCATATTTAGCAAGGAAATGGCTGCGCAGGTCGAGTTCTTCTCGCGCCACTTTGCCGAAGCAGAAAGGCTTTATGAGGAACTTTCCGCAAAAGATCCCGAGGGCGGCCGAAATTTTTATGGCGCGGTGAGTTATAAATCAGCTCTCGGTCGATTACGGCTAGCAGGTCACGAAAAAGAAGGCACCTTGATTCTCGAACAGGCGCTAGCTAAAGAACTAGAAAGCCTAAATTCAGCCCCACTCCACCCTGAAGTCTTGTATCGTGTGGCTGCAATCGAATCCTCACTGGGCAAGGCAAATCCCGCGCTTGCCCATCTCAAGGAAGCCATAGAAGCAGGATGGATCGACTATCGTTCGCTGATCCTCGATCCAAGATTCGACGGAATTTCACGCGACCCTATTTTTGAGAAGATTGTAGCTAACCTGAGCGCGACGGTCGAAGCCATGAAAGAAACGGTTGTTGACTGACGTTCAAAAACCCAGAAAAACAAAGTAATGCACAAACCCCTTACTCCATGGACAGACCTACCCGCGCGCAAAGACGCGTGCCTCACCATCCTCAAGAGGGCAATCTCCGACAGTGAGTTTCGCCGCCAATGTCTAAGTTCCGCGGAATATGCGCGTCAGGCTTTTATCGATATCGGCGGAATGGATGTTCCCGGCGATGTTAAGATTAGTTTCGTGCCCGAAGGTGATCTCGAAAATGCAGAACAGAACCAAAGCGGCTCGCTTGTGCTTGAGGTTCCTCCCCGAGACGCCACCACCGACCCCGAATTGATCGACTATGTCCGATGCACTTACCCTCAGTGGATAATAGACATCCAAGCATAGCCAACTGGACGTAAGGAGCGCAACCGGGCCTGGCAAAGCGACGCGATTTTTGACGTTAAGCGCGCGCGTAAAAGCCGGCTCGAATCAGCAAAGAACAATATCGGGACGGCGCTGTTCCGCTTAAGCGATCTTCCCACGAATCGAGGAATGCAGCCTCGGAAAAGAGCTTGCGCCTCCGATGTCTCGATTTGGCGCGCCACCGAACCACCAGCGCATGCAAGCCGTAGATGTCTCATTCGGCTACCGCGCTGGAGGAAACGCTTGGGCGAATAAGAGCTACGCAAGATGGCGTAGTACACACCAGTGGCCCGATAAAGAACTCGGTATTCGGCGTGTCGGCTGAGTTTATTGATCTGCGCCGAGAATTTCCGTCTTTGGTCGTAATCTGCAAAAAAATGCATTACTGCCCGATAACCTCGAACTACGTCGCTGCTGAAAACAGAGGGCAGATTTGTCTGACCGTCCAAGTGAGGCCAACAATTCAGGCGCTCATGAGCCAAGAAAGAAGAATCCAAAGGCGCAATGCCACTGTAAAGGCCGACCTTCTCCTTGTCGAAAATCGGCAGTAAACCTGTTCGGAGCAACGGGTTTAGGCCAGCCCAGTTACGCGCAACGGCTGACGACCGGGACGAAGGGTAACTGACCATTTCCGCATCTAACAAGACTGGCTGCGTCGCGGTAGCGATCCAATTCCCGCGATGCAAATCTTCCATTCCTAGAATCTGGGAAACCGCTGACTGCGCGCCCCAGCAATAATAGAAACGTTTAACGGCTTTACTGTTCTTGCACTCCTTATGTCGCAAGAGTGCCATCAGAAAATATTTTTCACGAAAAAGCATCCGCGGAATTCTGAAACGCACGACGAATCCATTTTCGTTCATCCAACGTAAAGCACCGAACCAGATTCGCTCTCCACAGCTGTCGCGAGGTTTGTAGATTACACATGCTCCGTTCTCAAACTTGATCGTTAATACGGACCGACCGCTATCGTGCAAATCAGACAAATCGAGACTAAACGATGCAATTCGCAGATGGGATTGATACGCAGGACTAATCATCATGAGACGTTTGCGATCTCGAGCCAAGCGGCGCAGCATCTCCAATTGGCTCTCAATCCAGTCTGCCACAATTTGGGCCGCCATTTCCTCCGTTCCGGGAAAATGATTACACAGATCAGCCATCACAAGTTCCGGGCAATAATTCCCGTGCCGTCGTGGAGTCATTGTCGTCCCCTTCACTGCATTATGCATGACGCGAACTGTAGGACCTAACGGTGCCGACAATCGTTCCACGAGAGCTTGCCTCAGGCTTTGCCAAGCCCTCTCAGCAAGCATCTCATGCACAGGCGCGTTGCAACGCGCACGGAGCCGTCTCAATCCCAAATCAGCAATTGGCAACAAAACTGCGCGGAGAAGGTCTGCCTGCGATCCCTGCTGGACACTTCTTTTGCGAAGCCGAACCTTAACGACCCCGGGGTGTACTTGTTCGTTTAGTGGCCGCTCGCTGTGCATTTGTGACAAAAGGCCACGTC
>JBAPMH010000250.1:0-6393 GCA_049278515.1 Chthoniobacterales bacterium | reverse complement strand
CAGGCGAGCCTTTCCGATGGCGACCGGCCGGAACGAGTCCGGGGAACGATGGCGACCGCGAGTTTCTTCCCGCTCTTCGGAGTCTCACCGATTTTGGGTCGCACGTTGCAAGCTTCGGACGAACAGGCGGGTCGCAGCCACGTCGTCGTTCTCAGCTCGGAATTATGGGCCCGCCGTTACGCCTCCGATCGCAACATCATTGGCCGTGAGATTTTGCTCAATGATGAGCCCTACACCGTCGTCGGCGTGATGCCGCCGAATTATCAGCCGGACGGCTACGGCGAGCTTTGGATCCCATCCGCCTTCGGCGTCCCAACGAATACGATTCGCCCGAACACCGATCCGCGACCGATCCGTGGCAGCAACTACCTCGATGTCTATGCTCGTTTGAAACCGGGCGTGACCCTGGAGAAGGCGCGCAGTGAAACGGACGCGATCAGCCGGCGTCTCGAGAGCCAGTATGCCAACGACAACAAGGACACCGGCATCCGGGTCACACCGTTGCATGAGGATGCCGTCGGCAGACTGCGGCCGGTCCTGCTTCTTCTCTTCGCGGCGGTCGGATTCCTTCTTTTCATCGGCTGCGCGAACGTGGCAAACCTGCTCCTGGCGCGGGCCGCGACCCGCTCGCGCGAGATTTCCATCCGCGCCGCGATGGGCGCGAGCCGTTACCGGTTGATCCGGCAATTGCTGACCGAAAGCGTGATGCTGGCGATTATCGGGGGGGGACTCGGTGCGCTTCTCGCTGCGTGGGCCATCCCACTCCTGATGTCGATGGCGCCTCCGGGCCTTCAGACTTTTAAAGAGGTCGGACTCAATGGACAGGTCCTCGCCTTCAGCCTCGTCGTTTCCGTCGTCACCGGCATTTTGTTCGGGCTCGTCCCGGCCCTTTCGTCGGCATCGGGAAATCCGGCGGACGCATTAAAACAAGGCGAACGCGGAAGCACCGGGGGCGGCAGCCGGCGCCGCGCTTTCCTCATCGCCACCGAAGTTGGCTTGTCGCTCATCCTCTTGATCGGCGCCGGGCTGATGATCAAGAGCTTCGCCAACCTGACCAAAGTAGCGCCGGGTTTTAATTCCGATCGGCTTCTCATCTTCAGTGTCGGCGCGTCCGCGAAAGCCGACGAGGATCAGCAGCTCCAATTTTATCAACAGATCGTTCGAACCGTGGCGACCGTGCCCGGGGTGGAGCGGGTGGCAGCGATCAGCCGGTTGCCGTTCTCCGGCGGGAACAGCTCGCGCACCTTCAATCGGCCCGGCAGCACCAAGGAAGACCGGGCCGACATTCGCATCGCAACGCCGGATTATTTCCAGACCATGGCGATTCCGCTCGTGCGCGGGCGTAATTTTACCGAGCACGACACGAAAACTTCGGCCCTCGTCGCGATCATCAACGAGGAGACCGCGAAACAGGTTTTTCCCGGCGAAGATCCGATTGGGCAATACGTCGAGAATTACGGACCGAAATCCGAAAAGCTTCAGGTCGTAGGCGTGGTGGGCAACGTCCGCCATCTTGCCCTCGAAACCGCGCCGCGCCCTGAACTTTACCAACCGCTCGGCCAGGGGATGTGGCCGTTGGTCAACATCGCGGTCCGGACCGCGCCGGAAAATCCGCTGACGCTTTTGCCGGCGGTCCAGCAGGCGGTCTGGAGCGTGAATAAATCGGTCGCGCTCGGCAATCCGCGAAGCATGAACGAGATGATCGCGCGGACGTTGCTCCAGAAAAAATTCACGATGCTGCTGCTGAGCATTTTCGCGGGCACAGCGCTGCTCCTCGCCGCCGTTGGTTTGTATGGCGTCATTTCGTATTCGGTCGCGCAACGGACGCGCGAGCTCGGGATCCGGATCGCGCTCGGGGCGCAGCGCGGAGATGTCCTGCGGTTGATCCTGCGCCAGGGCATGAGCCTGGTCGCGGCTGGCATCATTTTCGGCGTCGCCGCGTCGTTAGGCCTGACGAGACTCATGGCGTCGCTCCTCTACGGAATCAGCGCGAGCGATCCGATCACATTTTTCCTTCTGTCGCTGGCGCTTGTCCTGGTCGCCTTCGTTGCCTGCTGGTTGCCCGCGCGCCGGGCCAGCGCCGTCGATCCCATCGTCGTTCTTCACGCCGAATGAAAAGGAAGTGACCAGTGACGTGTGACCAGTGATCAGATGAGCAATCGAAAATCGAGATTCGAGAATCGAGAATTCCCATGAGCGATCTTCGCTTCGCCTTTCGCCAGCTTTGGAAATCGCCGGGATTTGCTGTGGTCGCGATCGCGACGCTTGCGCTCGGCATTGGCGCGAACACCGCGATATTTTCCGTGATCGAGAGCGCGCTCTTGCGCCCACTTCCCTTCCCGCACCCGGAGCGTCTCGTCCGGGTTTACGAAACGTTCGACGAAAACGGCGCGCGCAGTAACACGCTGAACCTGGCCGAGAAAACCGTCCAGCAGTGGCGCGAATACGGGCACGATATTTTCGAAGGGATCGGCGTGGCCACCGGCGCGAGCGTTACCGCATCGAAGACGGGCGAAGCCGCGCAAGGTTTTCCGGCAGCGCGGATCAGCGCGAATTTTCTCACGGTTCTCGGGCTCGAGCCGGCCCGCGGACGTAATTTCACCGAGGCCGAGGACAAGCCGGGCGGCCCGCGCCTCGTGATCGTCGGTCACGATTTCTGGCAGCGGAATCTCGGCGGCCGGGAAGACGTTCTCGGTCAGACCATCCAGCTCGACGACGCTCCTTACACAATCATCGGGGTGATGCCGAAGACATTTCGCCATCCGTATCGTGCCCAAATCTGGCTTCCGATCGCGCTGAACTTCGCGGCCAATTCTCAATCGAACCATTATCTTTACGGTGTCGCCCGGCTCCGCCCCGGCGTTTCGTTCGAGCAGGCGGACGCCGCCGGCCGCCGAATGTGCGCGGCCATCAATCAGGCCGCTCCGGACAAGAACAATGCTCTGCGCGCTTACTTGATTCCGTTGCGCGACAGCTTCGTTCAAAATCTGCGTCCAAAGCTTCTGCTGATCGCCGGGGCGGGCCTTTGCGCGCTTCTGGTCGCGGCCGCGAACTTTGCCGGATTGCTTCTCGCGCGGGTTGTCGAACGGGACGGCGAGATGGCGTTGCGCGCGGCGATCGGGGCGACACGCGGCCGCCTTATACGTGAAGGTTTGGTCCAGGCTCTGGTGCTCGCAATTTTCGGGACGATTTTCGGACTACTCATCGCCGGATGGCTCACGCCCGGACTGGTGGCGCTGAGCCCGGAGGGCGCGGACGCCACCGGGAGCGCGATCCGTGAATTCGATCATGGCGTGCGGCTCGATTGGCCGGTCTTCGCTTTCGCCACTGGCGCAATGTTGCTGATAGGCGTTGGCTTCGGGCTCGTTCCCGCCTGGCGGGCTTCGCGCACGGACTTGCGGAGCGCGCTTGGCAGCATTGGCCGCGGCGCGACCCTCGATCGCGGTACAAGGCGGTTACTAGGCGGACTCATTGTCTTGGAAATCGCCATCGCCGCCGTCCTGCTCATGGGCGGCCTGAGCTTGACCCAATATTTCCGCAAGATCGTCCACGAACCGTGGGGCTTCGCTACCGATCATCGCGTTGTCTTCAACTCGATGTTGTCGGACAGGCTCTTTTCTTCGGCCGATGCGCGGATGCAAACAATCGAAAAGACGGTTGGAGAATTACGCAACCTGCCGGGCGTTCGCTCGGCGGCGGTGACGGCGCCTTCTCCCATGGAAGCGGCCCGCGATTTGATGAGTTGCGTTCCCGAAGGAAGCCAGCCTCCCGAACCGCGCGGCATTTACCTCGCCTACATGCGAGGCGCCGGCCCCGGATATTTCGCGACGATCGGGCAGCGCCTTTTGCGCGGGCGAGAATTTAGCGAGGGGGACAGCGCGGACGCGCCGCAGGTCTGTATCGTGAACGAATCGTTTGCCCGCCGTTTTTGGCCCGGCCAGGATCCGTTAGGCAAGCGGGTCAAGCACGGCCGTCTCGATAATCCGCGGCCGTGGTACACCGTGGTGGGCGTCGTCGCCGACACCAAAGCGATCGCCGACCCCCATGATGGCGAGGTCGTCGGGACCGTCGCGATTCCTTTATCCCGCTGGCTGGCGATCGGAGGCGATGAAATGACGTATGTCGTCGAGAGCGCCGGCGATCCGAAATCGTTGCAAGGCTCGTTGCGGACCGCCTTGACCCGTGCCGACCAGCGTTTGGCTGCCTACGCCATGATTTCGCTTGAGGACGCGGCCGCGGAAACGTGGGTCACGGAGCGATTCCTTTTCGTTCTCGTCGCCCTCTTCTCCGCTCTGGGGTTACTGCTCGCCTGCATCGGGGTTTACGGTCTGCTTGCCCTGCAAGTCGCGCGGCGAACGCGCGAGTTTGGCGTCCGGTTCGCTCTCGGGGCGACTGCGTCCGCCATCATTCGTTTGGTAGCCACGCAGGGCGCGCGCCTGCTCGCAGTCGGCTTCCTGGCCGGCGGTATCGCGGCCTGGGCAACGTCACGCGTGGTGCGGCATCAGTGGCCCGAGATTCCGGCCGCAGACCTCCTTATCTTCTTCGGTGCCGCCGCCGTTCTTTCCGCCGGGGTCGCCCTCGCTTCCTGGCTCCCGGCGCGCCGCGCCTCCCGCGTCGATCCCGTCATCGCCCTCCGCGCCGAATGAAAAGGAAGGGCCCAGTGACGAGTGACCAGTGATCAGATGAGCAATCGAAAATCGAAACTCGAGAATCGAAAATCCCAATGAACGATCTTCGCTTCGCTCTCCGCCAACTCCTGAAATCGCCCGGCTTCACGGCCGTCGCGGTCCTGACCCTGGCGCTTGGGATCGGCGTCAACAGCGCGATCTTCACCGTCGTCAACGCCGTGTTCCTCGAGCGCCTGCCGTATCGCGACGCCGATCGCATCGCGGTGATCTGGGAAACCAGCGTGAAACGCCCGGGAGTCTCGAATGTCGCCGGCCCGGCGAATTTCATTCGCTGGAAAGAACGCGCGACTTCGTTCGAGAGCATGGCCGCCTACGCCGAGACGCGCGCAAACCTGACCGACGGGGGCAACCCGGAGGAACTGATCGCGCAGAATGTGACCCCGGATTATTTCGCCGTCATCGGCGTCAGTCCAATTCTGGGGCGCGCCTTTACACCTGAGGAGAGCACCGACAAGCAATCGTCCGCGGTGATTCTGAGTTATGAACTCTGGCAACGGCGCTTCGGATTGGATCAAGCAATCATCGGCCGCACCATCCAGTTGCAGGGAAAACCGCAAACAATCGTCGGCGTGATGCCGCCGGGCGTCCGGCTCTATTTGAAAGCGGGTTCGCTGGTAAACAAGCCGGTCGATTTCTGGTGGCCCTACGTTCTCGGACCGGAGGCGCGCGCGGCGCAAGGCCGTTACCTCACGGTGATCGGACGGCTCAAGCCTGGCGTTTCCGTCCAGGCAGCGCGCACCGAAATGAGCTCCATCTACGCCAGCGTCACCCAGGAATTACCGGAGTTCGACACGGGCTGGAGCACGAAAGTGGTGCCGCTCCGGCAGGAATTATCGGGAGAGATTCGTCCGGCCCTGCTCCTGCTGTCCGGCGCTGTCGCTTTCGTGCTTCTCATCGCCTGCGCGAACGTGGCCAACCTGCTGCTCGCGCGCGGCGCGGCCCGCCGCCATGAGCTCGCCGTCCGTTCCGCTCTCGGCGCAACGCGCGGACAGATCGTCAAACAACTTCTCACTGAAAGTTTGCTGCTCGGAATTTTCGGCGGCCTTGTGAGCCTGCTCGTCGCGCAATGGAGCCTCGCGCTCCTCGAAGTCCTGAGCCCCATCGACCTCACGGCGCTCGGTCATCTCTCCCTCAACTATCCAGTGCTCGCGTTTACCGGCGCGATTTCGATCGTGACCGCGGTGGCCTGCGGTCTCGCATCGGCCTTGGAAGGATCGCGCGCCGACGTCCAGCAAGCCCTCGCCCAGGGCGGACGCCAGATTGGCGGCGGCCTGCGCCATCGGAATTTGCGCCACGCTTTCGTCATCGCCGAGATCGCGCTCGCGGTCGTCTTATTGATCGGCGCCGGTCTCATGCTCCGCAGTTTCGCCTCGATGCGGCAGGTCGATCCCGGGTTCGATCCAGACAACGTCCTCACGATGCGGATGCAATTGCCCCGGGCAAAATACCCGGACGACGGCGCCCGCATCCGTTTCTTCCGCGAGCTCACCGCGCGCGTCGCGACTCTCCCTGGCGTGCAGTCGGCCGGCGCGATCAGTTATCTTCCGATGGCCGGGCTCGGCGCCGGCACGAGCTTCACGATTGAAGGCGAACCGCCGCCCGCTCCGGGCCAGGACAAATCGACCGCCGTCACCGTTTGCGACAACGGCTTCTTTCGCACTCTCAAGATTCCGCTCGTCCGCGGCCGCTTCTTTTCCGAGGAGGA
>JBAPMH010000249.1:0-13340 GCA_049278515.1 Chthoniobacterales bacterium | reverse complement strand
TCGAAGGAGCCGGCCGGAATCGAGATTGCGACTCCTTCGCCCGGAAATTGGACGTGCGAAGCCGTATCGCGAAATGCCCAGGCGGCCGTCTGCCAGGTGACGCAAACGAACTCGGTCATGAAAATTTCAGTAACGACAAGTGGTTCCGAACCCGTTGAACTCGAGAAGGTATTGCTGAAAAAAGCGCCTTAGTGGGCGTGGTGGAAATCTACGACCGTCGAGCGCCGTAGGGCGCGGATGAGTGCCCTGTTATTGCGCTAATCTTGCGAGGAGGTAGCCGACTAGCCCGGTCGCCGGCAGAGTCAGCAGCCACGCCCATACAATCCGCTCGACTACCGTCCACTTCACGCCGCTGAAGCGTTTTACGGCGCCGACACCCATGATCGACGTCGAGATGACGTGGGTCGTTGAGAGTGGAATCCCCCAGTGGCTCGCCACTTGGATAATTACCGCGGCTGTCGTCTCGGCGGCGAAGCCGTGAACTGGTTGTAGCTTCACCATTTTGTGGCCGAGCGTGCGAATGATCCGCCAGCCGCCCGCGGCTGTTCCTGCCGCCATGGTCGCGGCGCAGAGAACAATGACCCACGGCGCTACGACGAACTCGGGGGTTTGCAAAAAATTGAACATGGGCGGCAGGTCCTTGAACGCCCCGCTCTTTGTCCCAGTGAAGAGAGCCAGCGCAATAATTCCCATGGTTTTTTGGGCATCATTGGTCCCGTGGCTGTGGGCCATCCAGGCGGCGCTGATCAGCTGCGCTTTCCCGAAAATCTTGTGGACGACATGGGGGGTGAATGACCGGAGCAGGAGAAACAGCAAGGCCATCAGAATGCCGCCGAGGAGAAAGCCCACGACCGGCGAGGTGAACATCGGCACGACCACTTTTGGCATGAGACCGGTGTCCCACTTCAGCACCGACCAGTTGCCCTTCGCTGAGGCGAGCGCCGCTCCGCATAACCCTCCGATAAGAGCGTGGCTCGAACTCGAGGGCAGACCCAACCACCAGGTGAGCAGGTTCCAGATGATTGCGCCCAGTAATGCGCAAAGCACCGTCGTCATGGTGATGACCTTGGAATCGACAATGCCTTTGCCGATTGTCGAGGCAACGGCTGTTCCCATCAGGGCGCCGGTGAGATTAAAAAAGGCGGCCAGCGCGATTGCCTGGCGCGGGGTCAGGACCTTCGTGGAAACGACCGTGGCGATCGCGTTCGCTGCATCATGGAAACCGTTGATGTATTCAAAGGCGATGGCCGCGAGCACCACAATGATGAACAGGACCATGCGATGGGCTTGGAGTGGGGCTAGGAATACTTGAGCACGACCTGAAGAATAATGTTCCCCGCGTCGCGGCAGCGGTCGATCACCTTCTCGAGAAGTTCATAGAGATCGCGCAGGAAAATGATCTGCTTGGTTTCGTAGTCGCCGTGGAACAGGTCCCGGAGCAACTCGAGCTCGAGCTTGTCCGCGTCGCCTTCGATCGTTTGCAGCCGCGCGTTTTTTTCCCGGGCAGTCGCGACATCGGTGCCTTTGCGAAGTTCTTTCACCATGGCCAGGACGGTCTCCGCGGCCTGGTCGAGCAATTCCAAATGCTTTTCGAAACTGCGCCCATGAAGGTCCCCTGGAAAAATCACGACCCGCTCGCCGATTTTCTCGACAGTCTTCGGGATTTTATAAAGGGCGTCGGCCAGGGCCTGGATGTCTTCGCGCTCCAGCGGAGTGATGAATGTCTTGCAAAGCTGTTCCGTCAGCTCCTGCGTGATCTCCTTGTCCCTTCGGCGGCTGTGAACGAAATCCTCCAGGGTCTCGGGCGATTCGTGGCGCTCGAGCCTTCCCAGCAACGCGATGAGGTGATGCACGCTGCTGTCGGCCTGCTCCGCGCTGGCCTCCAGCAGATCGAAGAACTTTTCGTCGTGTCCAAAGAATTGGCGGATTGAAAACATAGAATTAGGGCGTTCTCATAGCATTGCACCGCGCATGATGAGCAAGGCAATACTGAAATAGATAATTAGTCCGGTCACGTCGACGAGCGTAGCTACGAACGGGGCGGAAGAGGTGGCCGGGTCGGCGCCCACCCGTCGCAGAATAAAGGGAAGCATCGAGCCGGAGAGCGACCCCCAGAGGACTACGCCGACGAGGGAGAATCCCACCGTGAGCGCGACCAACGGCCAGTGCGGCCCGTAGATGTTTGAGAATTGCGCCCAGATCGCCACCCGCGCAAAACCGATGATGCCCAGGACCGCCCCGAGCATTAGCCCCGAGATAATTTCCTTCCGCATGACGTGAAACCAATCGCGTAAGGTAATTTCCCCTAACGCCATGGCACGAATGATCAGCATGGAGGCTTGCGAGCCGGAGTTGCCGCCGCTCGAAATGATGAGCGGCAGAAACAACGCGAGCACGACCGCCTTCGCGATCTCGCCTTCGTAGTAACTCATCGCGGAAGCCGTCAGCATTTCGCCGAGGAAGAGAACGACGAGCCAGCCGGCGCGTTTCCGCACCATCATGAGCAAAGGGGTTCGCATGTACGGCTCATCCACGGCTTCCATGCCGCCGAATTTCTGGATGTCCTCGGTCGCTTCTTCTTCGGCGACGTCGAGCATGTCGTCGGCGGTCACGATCCCGACCACGACGCCGTTCGAATCGATCACCGGCAGGGCGGCGCGGTCGTATTTTCGGAAAGCGTTGAGCGCTTCTTCCTGCGACTGGTTCACCGTCAACGCCACGAAAGTCCGGTCGCGAAATTCGGCCACTTTCGCCTCGAGCGGGCGGAGGAGAAACTCCCGCATCCGAAGATCGTCAATGAGTTTTCCGCGGTCATCGACGACGTAAATAATATTGAGCGTCTCGCTGTCTCGCCCGAACTCCCGGATGTGATCGAGCACTTCTTTCACCGTCCAATTGTCGTGGATGGCGATAAAGTCGGGCGTCATGAGCCGGCCAACGCTGTCTTCGGGATAACCGAGGAGGGCCTGGGCGATCCGCCGTTCGTCGGGGGTGAGGACCTTGATGAGCTGCCGGGCGGCCGCGCTCGGCATTTCCTCGAGCAACGCCGTCCGGTCGTCCGGCGACATTTCGTTGAGGATCGCGGCCACCTGCTCGTGCGCCATCGCCTTGAGCAAATCCTGCTGGGCGTCCCCCTCCAGATATTCGAAAACGTCGGCCGCGAGCGCGTTCGGAAGCAGCCTGAAAATGATCACCTGCTCGTCTTCCGGCAGGTCGAGGATGATATCGGCGACATCGGCCGGTGGCATTTCGTGGAAAAGTTCCCGGAGCGCGGCGAAATTTCGTTCCCCGATCAGATCCCGAATTTCCGGTAGGAGAATTTTGCCGACCATGATGATGATCCAGGTGAAACCGAGAGATTGCGCGCCGCCGAGCTTTGTATCATTCGGATTCGCGAAGCGCAATTGTTGTAGCCACGCGCACTTTCGCCTTAAAACGCGCCCTCGCTCGAAACAGCCGTGAGGGCCCGTCTCCGCTTGGAATTTCTCCGAAACTCGCCAATATGAGCCGAATGACGGCAACAGCGACCGCCTCGATGATTCACCGTGAAATCGGCGACGATGGCATCTGCACCATTACTTTCGACCGGCCGGACTCCGGCGCGAATATCTTCGATGCCCCGACCATGCAAAGCCTCCGCGAGCATGTCGAAGCGATTGAAAAGGACTCGTCCATCAAAGGCGTGATCGTGATTTCGGCTAAAAAGTCGATTTTCATCGCCGGGGCCGATCTCAAAACATTGCTGAGGCAGGCGCAGACCGGCGAGATGCGCGGGTTCATTGCGGAAGGACAAAAGGTATTCAATCGGCTCGCGGCGCTGGAAGTTCCCAGTGTGGCCGCGATCCACGGCGCCTGCGCCGGTGGTGGCTACGAGGTAACGCTGGCGTGCGATTACCGCGTCGCGTCCGACGATCCGGCGACGAAAATCGGATTGCCGGAAACAACGCTCGGGCTCGTGCCGGCCTGGGGCGGGGCCACGCGCCTCCCGCGATTGATCGGTCCGGAGAAAGCGGCAGAAGTAATTTTGAAAGGGAAACTCCATGGCGCGGCGGAGTCTCTGAAACTGGGCCTCGTTGATGAAGTTGTTCCGAAGGACCAATTGCTCGAGGCCGCCCGAAAGAAGCTCGCGGCCGGAAAACGTAAAATGGAGGGCGGAGCTCCAGCGACGCCGCCTTCGCAGGAGCTCATCCCTCCAAAAGTCCGCGGTAACGCCGCCCCCGGGCGCGCTTTCGAAATCATCCGGCGGGCGGGCGATTCTTCGATCGATGAATCGCTTGCCATGGAGCTGGACGCCATCAGCGAATTGGGCGCGACCGATGCGACCCAGAATCTGATCCGGAATTTCTTTCTCGCGGACAAGTATCGAAAAGGCTCGTCGAAAACGGTCCCGGAGAAAATCACGCATGCCGCGGTGATCGGCGCCGGCGTAATGGGGGCGGGGATCGCGCAGTGGCTCAGCTCGCGCGGAGTCTCCGTCATTCTGCGAGATGTCGATTCCGCCGCGATCGATCGCGGCCTGGCGAATATCGACAAGACGTATGCCGATGCAGTGAAGCGCGGGTTGATGGCCGAGGCGAAGGCGAAGGAAGGCCGGGCCCGAATCGTCGCTTCCACGCAACCGGTCCCGCTGCGTGACGTGCAGATTGTGATCGAAGCAGCGTCGGAAAAGCTCGAGATCAAGAAGAAGATCTTCGGCGAGCTGGCGGCAAACACGCCGGAAACGACGATTCTCGCTACGAACACGTCCGCTTTGCCGATCGCCGAGCTGGCTGAGAGCACAGGCACACCGGCGCGGGTCGTTGGCCTGCATTTTTTCAACCCGGTCAGCCGAATGAAACTCATCGAAGTCGTGGTCGGCAAAGCAACCGCGGAGGAGACGCGTGAACGCGCCCTGGCCTTCGCCCGGCAGATCGGCAAGCTCCCGGTCCTGGTGCAGGACTCGCCCGGGTTCCTGGTCAACCGCGTCTTGTTCCCATACCTGCTCGATGCCGCGGAAATGTTTGCGAACGGCGTCAGCGCTGAGGAGATCGACGGCGCGCTTTTGGAATGGGGAATGCCGATGGGACCGTTGCGGTTGATTGACGAGATCGGCGTGGATATCACCGTCGACATCGCCGCGACCCTGGAGAAAGCGTTTGGCGCCCGCGACCACGCCCCGGAGATTCTCACAAAGATGTATGCGGAAAAGATCCTCGGTCGCAAGACTGGTGCGGGTTTCTATAAATACGAAGGCAAACAGCAGACGCCCAACGATTCCTTGCAGCAATGGCGGCAGGAATCAGGAGAAAAATTCGGCCTGGAGAACATCACCAACCGGCTGGTCTACCTGATGGTGAATGAAGCGGCGCGCTGCCTGGAGGAAAAGGTGGTGGCTGCGCCAGAGGATGCCGATTACGGGATGGTCCTGGGCACCGGCTTTCCGATTTATCGCGGCGGTCCCTTGCGCTTTGCTGAAAGCGTCGGCTTGAAGAAAGTGGTGACAGACATGGACGGCATTCATTCCCGCGCTGGGGAGAAATTCGCGCCGTGCGATTTGCTTCGCCAACACGCCCAGGACGAAACTACATTTTATCAAGGGAGGTGACCATGAAATCGTCGCTCGAAGCACCCGAAAAACAGATCGCAGAAGAAACAACCGCGAAGGGGACAGCCCCGGTCATCGATACTTCGAAGATGTCGGCGGGCAAAGCCGCCGCCCTGGACCTGGCCGAAAGCTCGCGCGATCCGCTCGATGAGCGTGGCAGTTTCGCGAGCAACCTTTTCATTGGCCGATTCGATTTCGACCGGATTTTTCCGTTCCCGAAACAGAGCGCCGAGGACGCGGCCGCGGGAGAATCCTTCCTGGCCGAGCTCCGGAGTTACCTGCGCGACAACGTGGACGCGGACGAGATCGATCGCACAGGCGAGATTCCGCAGAAGAACATCGACGAGCTCTTCGCCATGGGCGCTTTCGCGATCAAAGTGCCGAAGCAATATGGCGGGCTCGGCCTGTCCCAGGTGAACTACGGGCGCGCGGCGATGTTGCTCGGCAGTTGGGATGCGAATCTGACGGCGCTCGTCTCTGCCCATCAATCGATTGGCGTTCCCCAGCCCCTCCTGATCTTCGGCACCGAGGAGCAAAAGGCGAAGTATCTGCCGCGGGTGGCCCGGAAGGAAATCTCCGCGTTCGCCCTGACGGAAATGAATGCCGGTTCGGACCCGGCGAATATGAGCCTGACGGCCGGGCTCTCCGAGGACAAAACGGCCTGGGTCCTGAACGGCGAAAAACTTTGGTGCACGAACCTGATCAAGGCTGGCGTGCTGGTGGTCATGGCAAAGACGCCGCCGAAGGTCGTCAACGGCAAGGAGCGCAAGCAGATCAGCGCGTTCATCGTCGACGTCGATTCGCCCGGGCTCGAAATCACTTATCGATGCCACTTCATGGGCTTGCGCGCGCTCTACAACGGCATCGTGAAATTCACGAACGTCCGGGTTCCGCGCGAAAATCTGATCGCGAAAGAAGGGCAGGGGCTGAAGGTGGCACTGACGACGTTGAACACCGGCCGGCTCACGATCCCGGCGGCCTGCGTCGGTTTATCGAAGCGGCTCGTGGAGATCTGCCGGAAATGGGCAACCGAACGCATCCAGTGGGGCGCGCCAATCGGACAGCATTCGGCGATTGCCGGCAAAGTCGCTGAGATGGCGGCGAACACGTTCGCGATGGAAGCGATCACGTTCCTCACTTCGGCCTTGGTCGATCGGAAGGCGGGCGACCTGCGGATCGAGACCGCCATGTGCAAAATGTGGTGCACGGAAATGACCTGGAAGATCGCGGACGACGCCATGCAGGTGCGCGGCGGGCGCGGTTACGAGACCGCGCAATCGCTTGCCGGCCGCGGCGAAGAGCCGATCGCAGTGGAGCGGTTTCTGCGGGATTGCCGGATCAATCTCATCTTCGAAGGTTCGAGCGAAATCATGCGGCTTTTCATTGCGCGGGAAGCGCTCGATCCGCATTTGAAAGTCGGCGGCGCGATTTTCAACACCCAGCTGCCGATGACGACGCGCGTGAAATCGATGTTCAGTTCGGGATCGTTTTATACCCGCTGGTATCCGAAGCAGTGGCTCGGGGGGAGCGCCGGGAACCTCGACAAATTGCACGCGGACTTGCGCGAGCAGGTCGAGTACGGCGCGTCGGCGAGCAAAAAACTCGCGCGCGGTCTCTTCCACGCCATGATGCGCTTCGGGCCGAAGCTCGATCGCGAGCAGATGTTGCTCTCCCGTTTTGTCGGGATTGCGACCGAGCTCTTCGCCATGAACGCGACCTGCGCCTTCGCCCAGGCGAAGATCGATGCGGGCGAACCGGCCGCCGAAATCCTTTCGCTCACCCAATACTTCTGCCGCTCCGCCCGGATGCGGATCGATCATCATTTTGCCGGGACGAGCGAAAACGCCGACAAAGCGGGCTATGCGCTTACGCAGGAATTACTTGCCGGCAAGCACGCGGATCTGCGGCAGGGAATTGTGTAACCGAAGCGACATTACGCTTTGGTAATGTCGGTCTTGGACCGGAGTCGCGGCGACCAGTCGGCGCGGCAAAACCGTTTCATTTGTAGGACCACACGCAACAGCGCGCTTCCGCCAGCACCCCCGCTGCGCCGTCACGCACTAACCAAGACCTGTTATGCGAAAATCACCTCATCACCAATCCGCGTTTTTTTATATCCGAGCCCTGCTTGCCTCCACTTTATGCGGAGCCGGCGCCGCTTTGCTCGCCGTGCTTGCTTTCGGAGCGAATCCACCCGCCGGCAGCCTCGGCCCGAGCAGTCCGGGTTTGGCCTGGGTCGGGACCGGTGTTGGCGGGGAAGGGGATCCCAGCGGCGAGGTGAGCAGTGAGGACAGCTGTGTTGACGGGGTCAACTGCGACGTTTTCACGCTGACCCTAACCGGGTCCGCGGCAGATTGGTCGGGAAAGAAAGCACGGGTGCAAATCAAGTGGATGTCGAACACCCACGATTACGATCTCTTTATTCACAAGGACACGGTGGATGGGCCGGCCGTCAGTGCGTCCGCCACGGGAGGGCAGAATACAGAGGTTGCGGATATCGATCCCAACCGAGGGGCGGGCACCGGCGTGTTTGTGGTGCACGTCGTTTATTTCAACGTGCCGCCAATTCCGCTCGATCAGTACAACGGCACCGTCACCGTCGTGGGAGCTGAGGAACCCGGCGGATCGCCTTTCGCCCCGCCAGGGACGGCGCGGATGTACAATTCGACCGCACCCCCCGGAATTGGCGACGCCGCCGGTGAACCGTCGATCGGCTGCAACTGGACGACGGAGAGAAGTTTCAGCAACAGCATGTTCACCATTCCGAACGGCGGCACCTCCACCTACTATGGCGGCTTCCTCGCCGAAATGCTCCGAGTGATCTGGAATGATTGTTCTTCCCCCGCCAAGGCGACGTGGGAGGAAAAGCCTTTGGTTCTGGCGGCGACCCCCCGCGCCCTCGGCGATCCGATCCTCTTCACGGATAACGTCACCGGCCGCACGTTTGTCGCGCAGGAGGAAGCCCAGGCCGGAGCCACAACGGATGTCACCGACGATGACGGCGACACCTTCATGCCGAGCGCAGGCTCCGGTCCCCCTGCCGGGATCGATCACGAGACAATCGCTTCCGGACCGTATCATGCGCCCACCCCGCCGACGGCGACGTACCCCGCCACCGGCACAAAGCACGCGGTCTATTACGCCTCGCAAAGTGTTTCGGACGCCCGGGCTTCGCGCAGTGATGACGGGGGAATCACGTTCGGACCGGCGGTGCCGATGTTTACGACCGCGGATTGCGGCGGATTGCATGGCCACATCAAAGTGACTCCAGATACGCCGGCGACCCGGGCCAATGGAACGGTGGGAACCGTGTATGTGCCGAACAACGCTTGTGGCGGAACCGTCGATCCAATTGGCCATACCGACGGTCAACAAGCCGCCATCGTTTCCGAAGACAATGGAATAACCTGGAGTGTCCGGCCGGTTCCCGGGTCGACGACCAAGAGTGATCGCGATCCCTCCATCGGCGTTGCCACCGACGGCTCGATTTACATGGGAATGCAGTCGCAGGATGGGCATCCGCGGATTTCGGTTTCGCATGACCAGGGAAGAACCTGGACCGCGCCGTTCGACGTGGGGGCAGCGGCCAGCATCCAGAATTGCGTTTTCCCGGCGGTGATCGCGGGTGATCCGGATCGCGCCGCATTCGCGTTCTTCGGGACAACGACCGGGGGCAATGACTACGACCAGCCCTTCTTCACCGGGGTTTGGTACCTCTACATGGCGGTGACCTACGATGGCGGCCAGAGTTGGACGACGATTAACGTTACCCCGAACGATCCGATCCAGCGTGGCGGCATTTGCGGGAGCGGCACTTGCCGTAACCTGCTCGATTTCTTTGATGCTACCATCGACAAGGAGGGCCGGATCCTCATCGGTTACGAGGACGGCTGCATCGGCCCATGCGTGGATGGCGGTGGAAACTCCTTCACCGCAAAGGCGGCGATTTCCCGCCAGGGCGGCGGCAAGCGGATGTTCGCCGCGTTTGATCCGGTCGAGCCGGCGCTGCCGGGAGCGCCGTCGGTTACCGCGACGATGAACGAATCGAGCATTGTGACCCTGAAGTGGCCGGCGCCCGATGATAGCGGCTCGCCGATCACCGGGTATCGGATTTATCGCGGCACGTCGCCGGGCGGTGAGACATTCCTGGCTAACACCGGCATCAAAGGTGCCTATGTGGACACGGCGACAGTCGCGGGTACGACCTATTACTATCGCGTTACGGCCGTAAACGGAATCGGCGAAGGCCCTTATTGCGAAGAAGTGACTCCGGAAATTGTTCCGGGTCTCAACCCCTGTGAGTTGCCGGGGATTACGATTCTAACGGATCCATCCGGGGATCTGGTCACGCCCATCGGGATAACCAGTGTGCCCGATTACGATTTGCGAAGCCTTTCGCTGGCAGAGCCCTTTGGAATCACTGACAAAATTGTCTTCACCGTGAAGGTGGAGAGTCTGCTGACGATGCCGCCCAACACACGTTGGCCGGTGCAGTTCCGGCTTGCCGGCGACCCGGCGAACCTTGGCCGGTGGGTCGATATGCGGACCGACGCCTTGGGAATGGTGAGTTTCAAATACGGCACGTTTGTGGTGACCAATGGCGCCTACGGCGCTCCCGCCACGGTCGTGGGTGATGCCGACGCCGAGAGTACTTTTAATCCCAACGGTTCCATCAAGATGGTGATCTCGCGGAACAAAATTGGAAATCCCGCCTTGGGATCTCTCCTCCAAGGATTTCTCATTCGGGTGAGAATTAACGATACGATTACTCCGGACAACATGCCGAATGACCTCGCGCCGGCCGGCGTTTACGCTGTGACCGGGAACGAAGCCTGCCGCCTCAATACGGCGCCTCTGGCTTCGCTGATCGCGAATCCTGCCAGTGGGCCGGCGCCTCTGACCGTGAACTTCGATGCTTCAGGTTCGACCGATCTGGATGCCGGAGACACCATCGCTTCCTATACCTTTAGCTTCGGTGACGGCACTCCCGATGTCACCCAGGCGAGTCCCTTGATCAGTCACACCTACACGCATCCGGGCAACTCCTTCTTCGCCATCCTGCGCGTGACCGATTCACGCGGCAAGATTAGTATCAACCCGGCGGTGAGGGCCATTACCACGAACGCGGTGATGCTGAATATCGCGACCCGACTCCGGGTTGATAATGGGAACAGCGTCGGCATCGGCGGCTTCATCATCACCGGAACCGAGCCCAAAAAGGTGGTGATCCGGGGCATCGGACCGTCAATTCAAAGCAACGGACAACCCGTCGTCGGCGCTTTGTCCGATCCGGTGCTGGAGTTGCACAATCAAAGCAGCGTTCTCGCGACCAACGATAACTGGAAAGTGAACGATCAAACCCAGCAATCGCAGGAAACCGAAATTACGGCGACCGGCCTCGCGCCCACGAATGACAAAGAATCCGCTATCCTCACGACCCTGGCGCCCGGGCAGTATACCGCCATTCTCCGAGGGAAAAACAGCACCGGCATCGGTTTAGTCGAGGTCTACGACGTGGAGCGCGACGTCGATTCGCAACTAGGGAACATCAGCACCCGCGGCCTTGTCGAGTTGGATAACAACGTGATGATTGGCGGCTTCATTATTGGCCCGGGGACATCCGGCCCGGCGAAGGTGGTGGTCCGCGCGATCGGTCCTTCGATCAGCTCGTTGGTGCCGAACGCTCTGGCGGATCCGAGCCTGGAGATCTTCAATCAGAATGGCCAGTCGATCGCCATGAACGACGACTGGCGGCAGGATGCGGATGCGGACCAGATCGAGGCCGCCGGGCTGGCGCCGGCCAAGGATGCGGAATCGGCGGTGCTCCTAAAGTCCCTTGTCCCGGGGCCTTATACTGCCATTGTTCGCGGAGCGAATCGCACCGTGGGCGTCGGCCTGGTGGAAGCTTACAATATCAGGTGACGTCCGGTTCTTAAGCCTCGGCCCTGGTAGGGCGAGACGCCGTCGAGCCGGATCGAAACCGCCGCGCCGGGAATCGGGGCGCTTCCCCCGGGGCGGGGATCAAAGGCTGGCATTTTGCCTGCTTAGAGGCAGGAATGGCCGCTTTGGTCTTTTTGCTCCTCGGGGTCCTCTGCGGACTCATCGCCCGCGCTCTTCTCATCACGGCCGCCTTCGGTATCAGCAAGAAATGGGGATTCGCCGTGTTCGTTCCCTTTGGCCCCCTGTTTTTCCGCCTGAGCTATCCAGATGAAGCGCGCCGGGCGCGCCTGTTTCAGCTCGCCACTCTTCCCTGCATATTCCTCTACGTGATGACGTCGAACGAGATGTTGCCGAGCACTCACGTAGGGCTTGTCCGGATGGGTCCGCCCGGCCAGCAATACTATGCGCTGGCCGCCGGCAGCTATTCTTTGAAGATCCCCGGTTTCGGGACGGAGAAAGCCGCTTCGAAACAGCCCTCAATCGACGAACGTAGAGCTGCGAACGATCGGGAATTTCAGAGACTGCACCAGGTGAGCGAGGAACTGCGCGTCCGGAAACGGGACCTGCTCAACAGCGATACCGAAGGTGCCCGGGTGTACAACCAGATGGCCAACGATTACAACGCTGCTCTCGATAAGTACAATGCTGAGAAGTTCGCGTTGACCCTCCTCGCGAGCCCCACCACGGTCGCGACCGGGCCCAAGCGGCCATAGTTTGACCAACCTAATCGGGCCAGCTAACCTCAGCGGATGAGTTTTCCGCCCGTGCTCACGGAGGCTGCCCGAACATCGTCGCGGAGCCCCGGGAGTGAAAATAAACCAGCCGTCGAAACCCCAAATCCGGGCGCGGTTCACGCCTTGGAAACCCTCGAGCGCCATGTGTTGCTCGATGGGTTTCGGATTGTTCTCGATCCCGAAAAAAGCCAGGGCTCCTATTTGCACAACGCGGCGAGCGGTTCCCGGCTGCTTGATTTTTACGGCTTCTTTGGCTCGATGCCGGTCGGTTACAATCACCCGCATTTCAGTGAACCGGGCGTGCAAAAAGAGCTGGCCCGCGCGGGTTCGATCAAGATCGCGAACTCCGACGTTTACTCGTTAGGCTACGCCGAATTCGTCGAGACCCTGACCCGGGTCGCCGGGCTGCCTCCGCTCGAGCGTTATCTTTTTATTGAAGGCGGCGCGCTCGCTATCGAGAACACCCTGAAAGCCGCGATGGATTGGAAGGTGCGGAAAAATATGGCCGCCGGACGGGGAGAGCGGGGGACCGAGATTTTGCATTTCCAGCGCGCTTTTCACGGCCGGAGCGGCTACACCATGAGCCTCACCAATACCGACCCGCGAAAGACGGATCTGTTCGCCAAATTCAAATGGCCCCGGGTCTCGAATCCAGGCATCGACTTCTCGCTCCCGGAATCCGAACGCGAAGCCGACGTGATCGCGCGTGAGAAAAAGGCCGAAGAGGAAATCCGGCAATTCATCGACGAACGCGGGATCGACATCGCGGCGATCATCATCGAACCAATCCAGGGCGAAGGGGGCGACAATCATTTTCGAGGGGAGTTCCTCAAAAAACTGCGCGAGATCTGCGACGAGAACGAGATTTTGCTCATCTTCGACGAGGTGCAAACGGGCCTTGGAACAACCGGGCGCGCATGGTGTTCGCAGCATTTTGGGGTCAAGCCGGATCTGATGGCGTTCGGCAAGAAGGTGCAGGTTTGCGGGGTAATGGCCGGTCCGCGCCTGGACGAGGTCGAGGACAACGCGTTTCGGCTGCCCAGCCGGTTGAATTCAACCTGGGGCGGCAATTACACCGACAT
>JBAPMH010000248.1:0-2406 GCA_049278515.1 Chthoniobacterales bacterium | reverse complement strand
GGTTACGTCCGGCCGGGAGAGCTGGTCCAGATTTTTTCGCAGGACACAAAAAACCCGAAGTCGTTCCGGGAATTCTCCTACCCAACGCTGAACGACATTCGCGCCCAGAATTCCATCTTTTCCGGGGTGGCCGGTTACAATGTCGGGATGGTCGGGATCGGCGAGAAAAACAATACCCGCCGCACCTTCGCCTCCGTCGTCACCTCCAATTACTTTGACGTCCTTGGCGTGGCCCCGGTGATCGGACGGCCGTTCACGCTCGAGGAAGAACAGCCGGGCCGGGCCGCGTCGGTCGCGCTCGTGAGCTACGGTTATTGGAAGCGCCATAACGAGGACGCGTCCGTGCTCGGTTCGCAGCTCCTGATCAATGGCCGTTCCTACACCATCGTTGGCGTTCTTCCGAAAACATTTACCGGGACCCTCGCGGTCTTGTCGCCGGAAGTCTGGCTGCCGCTCAGCGCGTTCGAGTTCATGAGCCCGGCGTCCAACGATCCAAACAAGGCGCTGACCAGCCGCGCCGGCGAGCAGCTCTTGCCGATCGCGCGTTTCAAACCGGGCGTGACTGCGCCCGCCGCGGAAGCCGCCTTGAAGACGCTCGCCGCCAATCTCGAGCGCGCGTATCCGGTCGAACAGAAGGACCAGACCTTCATCACCGCGCCGTTGTCGCGTTTTTCGATCAGCGACGATCCGCCGGACGACAGTGAGATGGCCGCGATGGCGCCGATGCTGCTCGGAATGGCGTCAGTCGTCCTGTTCGTGGCCTGCCTGAATCTGGCGAACATGCTGCTGGCGCGCGGAACCGCCCGCCGAAAGGAAATCGCGATCCGGATGGCGCTCGGCGGGAGCCGATGGCGGGTCGTGCGCCAATTGCTGACCGAGGGATTGTTGCTCGCGTTGATCGGCGGGGGCGCCGGGCTCCTGGTGGGACTTTGGTCGTCGAAAGTCCTCGCGATGTCGATGCGCGATCTGCTTCCGCTCGACATTGTCTGGAACGCGGGTCCCAATTTTCCGATTCTGGCGGTGACCTTCGCTTTTTGCCTCGTGGGCACAGTGGCTTTCGCGCTTGGGCCCGCCTTGAAATTATCGCGCCACAGCGTGATCGGCGATTTGAAGGAACACGCGGGCGACGATGTCGTCCGGCGCGGCTGGCGTTGGCTTCCGCGTAATCCGCTCGTGGTCGTCCAGATTGCTTTTTCCCTCGCCCTCCTCACCGCGGCCGGGCTCTTCATTCGGGGGGCGGACAAAGCCGCCTCGCTCCAGACCGGATTGCGGATGGAGAAAAATCTGATGCTCGAAGTGGACGCGAGTCTCGGCGGGTTCGATTCGCAGCGGGCCGAACAACTTTACCGCACGCTCAACGACCGGCTGGCGGCGCTGCCCGGCGTGCAGCATGTCAGCATCTCGGCTACGGCCCCCTTTGGAATGGTGACGCTCGGACGGGCCATTCAGCGGGCCGGCGTTCATGTCGGCAAGGACGACAAGCCGGCGACTGCGGCGGATGGACTGGCCTATAGCTCGCGCTACAACAGCATCGGCGCCGATTATTTCGCGACCATGGGGATTCCGATCCTGCGCGGCCGCGCTTTCACGGTGGCCGAAGCGACGCAGCCAAATGCTCCGGCGGTGGCAATTATCGATGAGGCACTCGCCAAAAAGCTCTGGCCGGACGGTGACGCGGTCGGCCAGCGGATCCAGTTTGCCCCGGACGGCGCGCCGCGCGCCAAACGCGACGATGGAGGAAACAGCGTCGGTATCCAATCGGGGGGCAAAAGCAACATCAAGCCGGAAGAGCCGATCGAAGTGGTCGGCATCGCGGCGGTGACGCGCAGCGGCGTAATCGAGAGGGTGCCCCGCGGCTCGATCTACCTGCCGTTCGCCCGCGGCTTTCACAACAACGCGTTTTTCTTCGTTCAATTTGCGTCTCTGAACGAAAAGACGGTGACCGACAGCGCGGATGCAATCCGCCGCGCCGTCCGTGAGACGGATCCGACGCTGCCCGTCCTGGCGCTGAAAACATTCCCGCAGCATCTCGGCGGGAACATGCAAATCTTCATCATTCGAACCGGAGCAACCTTGTTCTCGGTTTTCGGGGGGCTGGCGCTGATCCTGGCGATTGTGGGCGTTTACGGCGTGAAAGCCTACTCGGTGGCGCGGCGCACGCGTGAGATCGGGATCCGGATGGCGCTCGGGGCGCGGCCGAACGGCGTGCAATGGATGATCGTGCGCGAAGGCGTCGTAATGCTGGCCAGCGGCGTGGTCATCGGACTGCTCCTGGCGGTCGCCACCGGACAACTCCTGGCGGGCATGCTTTATCAAGTGGGCGCGCTGGACCCGGTCGCGTTCCTGACAGCGCCGCTCGTTCTCGGCGCGGCAACGTTGCTGGCGACCTGGCTGCCGGCCCGGCGC
>JBAPMH010000247.1:0-2835 GCA_049278515.1 Chthoniobacterales bacterium | reverse complement strand
CATCCGTCAACAATGAGGTCGGAATCGTAATCACCGACGACCACTTGCTTGTATTGAACCTGAACACGTTTCTCTATCTCGGCCGCTGATCCGCGCTTAATTAACTCGACCTGCATTGACCGCTCATAAACTCGCTCCAGAAATCCGTAGCCAAGTTCGTTATACACCTCGTACGCGCTTCCGATGATTCGCTCGGTGATATCTCGATGCAGCAATTTATCTGGATGCTCGTCGGGAACTTCCAACATGGTCTTATCCGTGTTTCATCCGTGTCAATCCGTGGCCCAAAGTCACCCGCGCCGGATCTGCCAGTCCTCGATCAATTCGTTCGGGATCTCCTTCAGGAATCGCGATGGCCGCTGGAAGATGTCGCCGAAACCGCCGCTCAGCCGCATGTGCGGAAAGGTCAGGTAAAGCTCGTCCCGCGCGCGCGTGATGGCGACGTAGAAGAGCCGGCGTTCTTCCTCGATCGCATCCCGGGTTTCCAGGGAGCGCGTGCTCGGGAACATTCCATCCGTCAGCCAGATCACGAAGACAGTGTGATACTCCAGCCCTTTCGCCTGATGAACCGAGGAAAGGTTCACGGCTTCGGTGTCGGTGGATTGGTCGAGCGCCGGTTCGGAATCGATGTTGCTGATGAGCGCGAGCTGGGAAAGGAATTCATCGACGTCCTTGAATTGCCGGGCAAAAGCGGCGAGCTGGTTCAAATCTTCGCGGCGCAGCTCGTAGTTCGTGAAGTTCGCTTTCGCGTAGTCGTCGTACATTGCTTCCACGATCGACGTGATCATTTCCGACGGCGGATTTGGTTTTCCGCCGGGCGCGATCTCATCGAGCGTATGCGCGAGCTGTTCCCATGACTTCTTCGATTTGGCCCCCACCGATATCGCGCGTAACGACGCGCCAAAATTGTAGCCGGGATCACCGATCGCGGCTCCAGCGGGAAGCCCGCTCTCCCAGGCCCGCCAATAATTGTCGGCGCTCTTGTTTCCAATGCCTGGCAGCAGTTTGACCATCCGTTTGAACGCCACTTCATCCCGCGGATTCGCCACGAACCGGACGAACGACGTCACATCTTTGACGTGCGCCTGCTCGAAAAAGCGGACACCGCTCGTGATGAGATACGGAATCCCGCGCCGGGAAAGCTCGAGCTGCAACTCGATCGCGTGATAATGCGCGCGATACAGCACCGCGATGTCGTTTAGCTCGATCCCTTCATCGCGCAGCTCCAGGATCCGCTGGGCCACGAATCGCGCCTGTTCGCCGCCATCGTTCAGTCCGACGACCGCGGGCCGGAACGCATTGCTCGTCCGCGTTGCCGCCAGCTCTTTCCGAAACTGCTTCACGTTTCCCGCGATGGCCGCGTTCGCGACTCGCAAAATCTCCGGCACGCTCCGGTAGTTCAGCTCGATCTTGAAGACCTGCGCGTCGGGATAACGCTGGGGGAACGCCAGGATGTTTTTGAAGTTCGCGCCCCGCCACGAATAGATCGATTGCGCGTCGTCGCCGACGACCATGACGTTACGATGCTGCGCCGCGAGCGTGTCGATGAAGTCGGCCTGGATCTTGTTCGTGTCCTGGTATTCGTCCACGAGGATGAACTGGAACTGACGCCGGTAGAAATCGGCGATGTGCTCGTGCTCGATCAACATTCGCAGCGTCTTCTCGAGCAGATCGTCGAAGTCCATCGAATTTGTGTTCTTCTTTTTCTCCTCGTAACGCGCGTGCACATCCTGGATCTGTTCGAGGAGCGGGAGAAAGTAGGGGAACTTTTCGGCCAGGAGCGCGTCGATGGGCGTCTCGGTGTTGATGACGAAGCTGAAAATCTCCGCGAGCACATCACCTTTCGGAAATCGGATTTCCTTCGGATTGATTCCCGCCGCGGCTACGACGGTGTCGATGAGGTCCTTCTGGTCCTCGCGATCCATGATCGTGAACCCGCTCGAATAACCAAGGGCGCTGCCGTGCCGCCGTAACATCCGGTTACCGATTGAATGAAACGTCCCGCCCCAGAGTCCGCTCGCGTCCACCGGCAACAGATTCGCGACCCGATCGAGCATCTGACGCGCGGCTTTGTTCGTGAAGGTGAGCAACAGGATGTTGCGCGGGTCGATCCCGTTCTCGAGCAGATACGCGACCCGATAAGTCAGCGTTCGCGTTTTCCCGCTGCCCGCGCCTGCGATCACCAGGAGTGGCCCGGGCGACGCCGTCACCGCTGCGAGCTGCTGCTCGTTCAGCTCCGCCGCGTAATCGATCTTGATCGAGGTCGCGTGCGGCGCGCGCTGAAGCGTGTATTCGCGGGGCATTCGTTTACCTGTAGCGGCGGTCTGTTACCGTCGCAATTTTCCTGCAAGGTGCGGTGACTTTGCGGAGACCTGCGTTTTGCCCCTGGTGGGCGCTGGAGTCGCTATTCTGGCGGAATGGTAATACCCTTCCTCCTTATGAAAACGCTCACCGTCAAGGTCGCCGATGGGCTGTTTACGGAAATTGCGAGCGCGGCCGGGGCTCGCAATCTGCCCAAATCCGAGATCGTCCGCGAACGGCTGACTCACAAGGCGGCCCCGTCGAAACGCGCAAAAGGTTCTCTCTCGAGTCGCATGGACGATCTGGTCATTCAATCGGATTCGCTTCCGTTCGATCTTTCCTCGAACAAGGCGCACTTGCGAGGCTATGGCCAAAACCGTCCTCATCGATAGCGGCGCGATCGTTGCCGCGATGAGCATCACGCCTGGGCACAAGCGCATTTCGAGGCGGAGACGGAGCCATTCCTCACTTGTGAAGCCGTGCTCTCGGAAAGCTTTTTCCTCCTCGACCTAGCGCACGAGGGCCGGGAAGCAC
>JBAPMH010000246.1:0-3543 GCA_049278515.1 Chthoniobacterales bacterium | reverse complement strand
AGCCGCTGATGGTGGCCGGCATCTTGAGCAGAAAAATCACGGAAAACCTGGATCGGCTCGTTCTGGATGTGAAATTCGGAGGTGGCTCGCTCGTAAAAACCCGGAAGGAAGCGCAGGAAATCGCGGCGGCCATTACGAAGGTGGGCAAGCGCATGGGGGTGCAGGTCAAACCTCTTCTCAACCCAATAAAGGAACCCCTGGGACGCACCGTCGGCACCGCTCTTGAGATCGCGGAATGTGTCGAAGTCCTGCAGGGCGGCGGTCCAAAGGACGTGGTTAAACTCGTGCTCGACCTTGCCGAGCAAGTCTCAACTTCGAAGCGCGCTCAACTTGCGACCTGGCTCAGGGATGGAACGGCCTGGCGCAAATTTATTTCGCTCGTCTACGCGCAGGACGGCGATGCATCGTCGTTGAAGAAGCTCGGTGAAATCCATCGCGCGCCGATCATTCATCCTTTCCCAGCCAAGTCGTCAGGGAAGGTAAGAAAAGTGGACGCTGAATTAATCAGCCAGGCTTTGCTCCTCCTGGGCGGCCGGCGAGAACGGGATGACGCCGAGATCGATTTCGCCGTGGGATTTTCCGGACTAAGGAAAACCGGCGAATCCGTGGAAAAGGGCGAGCCGCTTTTCAATGTCCATGCCCGGACCGAACCGGGATTGCACGCGGCCTTGTCGGTTCTCGAGCACGCCGCGGAAGTGTAGGAGCTACGGCTGGATCTCCAGGAACGCGCTCCGGAAAGCGTCGTCGCTTAGCACTTGCACTCTCTCGCTGCCTTTTTCTCCGTAAACGAGCACGGCCTCCGGATTCAAGTCCCCGAAATTGACGAGAACACGCGACCACCATCGCTGCCAGGTGCAGCTGAGGTTAGACACGACAGGGTGACGGACTGAATTGTCTTCACTCTCGTTTTTCCCGGGCGTAGTCGGTTCGACATCAGGTTCAGGTCATGACGGTGGGCGGCGCCACGGATCGCGGGGCAGGTGCGACGGGCGCTGGACCAGCGGCGGTTGGAGTGGCATTCGATCCGGGCGGAGCCTTTTCGCCCTCCTGCTCGGTCGAAATGCTTTGGGCCACGCGCGAACGCAAGTTAGCCAAGCTCTTCAGCGCGTTGAACCAGAAGGGCGCTCCCAGACTTAGCAGCCCCACCGAAAAAAGGAGGCCGAGAAGATGCGGCGGAATATCGCAAAGCCAGCCGTTATGCCAGCGCCCGCCAGGCTCGGTCACGAAGAGCTTGAAGCCCGTATCGTCCAAACGAGTTTTTAACGAGGTGTAGTCGCCGGCGCTCTCCTTCAATTTCTTCTCGGCGGTCTGATCCACCGTCCTATCGAAGCCGGCCAGCAGGTCCGTTTTTGCCGGATTGTTCCCTAGCGCCGTGTCGATCTTAGCACGGACGTTTCCGCGCGAGTCCGACGGAGACACCGTGACCGAGCTCACCGCCTGCTTTGCCGCTTCGTCGGTCAGGCCTTTGCGCCATGCGTCCAGCGCGTCCTGCAACACTTTGTCGCCATCGCCGATAATTTTCTCCGCCTGACCGGTCACGGCGCCGACCTGGGCGACGAGTTTGTCGCGAGCGGCTTTATTGGAGGAGACGAACTGAAAGATTTCGATCGTATCCAGCTGAAGGCCGAACGCGAAGAGGACAGCGAAAGCGACGGTAAACCACCGGGTATGGGTGGTGAACCATTGTTGGGCGCGTTCCTGGCTGACTTCGAACCAGTATTTGAACTTCTTGCAAGCGTCGTCCAACGCTTTCGCAATCTCTTGAGCTCCTTGCACTGCCGTTGTTTCCAAGGTGTTGAGGCGGTTTTCGAGAGACGTGATCGCGGCCTCGGCGGCGGTGCGTTGCGCGTCGGGCAGTCCGGCCAGAGTTTCCTTCGCAGCGCCGACCATTTTTTTAACATCGTCGCTAACTTGAGGGAGCGATTGCCCGGTCACCCTGGCGACATTCGCCGTCGCAGCGTCCAGGACCGCGTCGCTTACCCCGAGTCCTTTGAGCACAGCGCGAGCGTCCCCGGCCAGGTCGGCAAACTGCGGGTTTCGTTTCGTGGCGATCCGGTGAAGCGCGTCGAAGACTTCATCCGGCCGGACAGCAGTCGCGCAACGGCGAAAGGTATTGCGCTGATCGTCCGCGCTGTTTGACTGCGCGATTTTGCTGTCGGAAAGGAGCCGGCCGCTCAGGATGCGGCAAGCGAGCGTCTGGGCCTTGTCGTTATTCCAAAGGTTGGGCAGAATGGTACCGAAGGTATGGGTGAGTCCCTGGCCGAGATATTTGCCGCGCAGGTTCAGGAGGGCGGAAACCATCTGGACACAGATTGTGATCAGCATGCTGACGACGAGCATGATCACGACAAAAGCAATCAGAGTATCGAGACTATCGAGCATGGGGTGCCTTTCAGGTTCGCGGCTTGGGGTTAGGTAACTGCGGGAATCCAGGAAAATTGGGCGAACGTCGTCATGGCTTCGATCGGGCCGAATTTATCGTAAAGTTGAGCCCAGGCGCCCGGCGTCCGGTCGGTCGTGCCGATCAACTTTTGGAGCGCCCCTTTGGAGTTCTGGCCGAAGACTCCATCCAGGTCCTCCGGTGAAGTTAGTTCACCCGCGTGGAAGAGGTATTTCTGCCACTGGAGCGCTTCGTCCCGGTCGAGCGATTTTTTGAAAAGACGGGAAGGTGGAATCTGGATGTGCGGCAAATCCTGCCAGCCGCTCCAGTTGCCGCCCCAATCGAGACCATATTTCGCGGCGCCTTTGCCGATCTTTTGTTCCTGGGGACCAGCTTCGAGCTCCTGGCCGTTCGGCTTGAACAAGATGATGTCCACCGCGGTCGCCGGCAGGTTGTTATGCCGGGACTTCTTAATATAGCCGTCGAGATCGGTCGCTTTCTCCTTCTTGTTGACCACCACCCAGGCGCCGTTCTGGAAGGCGCGGCCTTTTTGAAAAATTACAAATTGCTCGGCCGGGGTCCGGTGAATCCCTTCGGCCGCTGTGCCGGTTTTCCAACCGGCCGGCAGGTTGTTCTTCACCTCCGAGAGAATGCCAGCCAGGGCGGCGTGGAGGATCGGATGGAGGAAAATGGGATCGGCTTTGTAGTTAGCCATAATTGGAGAGCGGCAGCATTTCAGAGAGGATCATCAGACGTGTCTGCACAGGCTTCTCCGCGCCGCCCAGCGCGGATTCGGCTTGGCTGCCTGAATGCATCCGGGGGATCACGCAAAGGATTAAAGCAGGCTGGCTCCTACTTTGCATATCAGGGGCTCACCCTGAAGTTTTCCCGAACTTTTAGCCGGTCTTTCTCGTAATTACCTAACGACTGGAGTGCCTCCAATGCAGCGGAGCCGAGGGCAAGGCCTGATTTTCGGCGGGTAATTGTCGTCGCAAACCGAGAAGAACGAGCTGGCAGAGATGGCGCCGGTCCCGGAGGAAGGCTCGATTCGATATACCAAGGCGTTCTCATTGCGGAGGCATCGGAACTACTTTTTTGTCTCCTTTTTAGCATCCTTTTCTTCGCCGATAAGCTTCGAGACGGCAGGACGCAGGCTGGTGAGG
>JBAPMH010000245.1:0-4494 GCA_049278515.1 Chthoniobacterales bacterium | reverse complement strand
TTTATGAACCGCTGACGCCTGCCGGCCCGCGTGTCGCCGTGCGGGAATGAATCAGTCTGGGATTTCGGCTTCGACCAGTTTCGCCAGAAGAACGAGTGATTCCTGCCAGCCGAGGTAACACATCTCGGCCGGAATCATTTCGGGCACACCTTCTTGCACGACCTGCAATTCCGTCCCGCACGAAACTTTCGTCAGGGTCACCGTTACCTGCATTTCACCCGGCAGATTCGGGTCGTCGAATTTGTCCGTGTAACGGATCCGCTCGTTAGGCGTCAGCTCCAGGTAGGTGCCGCCGAAAGAGTGGCTCTTGCCGGTCGTGAAGTTCGTGAACGACATTCTGTGGCCGCCGCCGACCTTCGCGTCCATCTCGTGGACCTTGCCGGTGAATCCATTAGGCGGCAGCCATTTTGCCATCGCGTCCGGATCAAGGAAGGCGCGGTAAACTCTTTCCGGTGCCGCGCGGAGCACGCGGTGAAGACGAATCGTGTTGGTTCCCATAGTGTCTGCATTTCGACGTGCTCTGATTCCGAAGCAACGGCAAAAACGGCTTGAGGGATTTATCGCGACGCGGGTCGATCAGCCCGCTTCGCCGAAAGCGTCGCTATCAACGCGACAACGGCGAGTAGAACGCCGATCCCCTTGATGATCAGGACCGCGCTAGACGGGATCGGCGCCGGGTCGATCTCCCCGAGACGATACCGGCGGAGCTGTTCGAAAAAGCTGACGTAGCCCAGCCCGCAAGTGAATCCCCAGGCGGCTGCCAGGGCCCGTTGCCCGGCGAGCCCGACCAGCCAGGCCCCGGCGAGAAGAAATGCTCCCATGATGTAGTCATCAAACAGGCCGGGCGGGTATTCCCGCCAGGTTCCCCAGCGGCGTACGGTCTCGGCCACGGGCGCTCCCACCCCGAAGATCATTGCCAGGACGCGACTAAATTTCATCGGCGCCACCCTTCAGACCCCCACCGGATCTTATTTCCGAGTTTTCTTTTTGCGGGATCCGTATTTGACGGAGCGGCGCTCGGCTTGAGCGATTGAGGCATTATCCGTCTTTTCGTTCATCTTTAGCTTGGCCTTCATTCCCGCCTCTTTGTAGAGGACCTCCCGGATCGCGGCCGACTTGTTCCCGCAATGCTTTTGATCGGCCAACGCTTGAAGCGCCCGGTCGAGGGCAAGAGGAAGAGTGATCGTGATAGCCGTGGATTCCTTGTCCCGCACGCCGCCGACCGTGTGCTAATTGAGACGAGCCGGCAAGGAAATTCAGTCTTGACGAAGTGTATGATGCAATAATACAGTTAGTGCCATGCCCAGAACGAAGCTGCCTCGAGGCAGTGTCCCCCTGACGTTCCGTTTGCCGCGAGAGACCAAAAAACTTTGGATCGAAAAGGCGCGGCTCCAGAAACTGAGCCTGGCTGAATTTGTCCGGCGCGCCTTGCGTCGCGAATTCGAGGCTGCGCGAGGGCGCCAACTCCCGCCATGAACACTGAGCACGGTCGCCGCGATTCGAGGGCCTTCCCCCACGTTCGCCACAGGCGAACGGCTACATGTAGCCGTCGGCCCCCGCCTGCATCGCTGTGCGAAGCACTGCGGGCATGGTGTGGCCGACGCGAGAGTTGCGCTCATTTGCCGGTCAGGCATCAGGCATACGGCTTTTTGGGGGTCCAGGAGTTTGGGTTGCCGACCCAGGAGCTGGGCTCACTCCACACAGATGTCCCGCAAGCGTCGCGTTCCAACGGCTGGAGGTGCCGTGTGATCAGGGCGGCGACAGCGAAGGAGGGGTTCTTCGCGATCATGGTCGACGACGTTGACGCGGTCGGGGTGACCGTGGGAGTTGACCTGGGACGCGGCGCATCGGGGTGGAAAATGTTGGCAGGGAGGGGCGCAGAATATCATGGGCAATAAACTGAAACTCTGGTTTTACCCGGAAGTGGATTACCTCGAAGTGACCTTTTCGGACGCCCACGGCTACATGCGGCCGACGAACAGCGGTGCGGTAATGAAGCGGGTGGACGAAGAAGGCCGTGTCATCGGCTTTAGCGTGTTCGGGGTTAGCAGATTCCAGAAAGATCGCCCGCTCGAATTCGATCTTGCGCCGGGGGCGTAGGATTTTCGGGTGGGGAAACTGTATCCATGGCGTCGCCACAGGCGACGGCTACAGGGCGCGAGCACGGAAGGCGTTGAGCAGCTCGAGGGTAATGGGGCCGGGCCTGCCGCCAGCGATTGGTCGTTCGTCGACGGTGACGATTGGCAACAGTTCCCGAGTGGTGCTGGTGAGAAACGCTTCGTCAGCCGCAAAGAGATCGCCATCGCGCAGGACTTGTTCGCGGATTTCGACGCCGATTTCACGGCCGATTTCGAAAAGCAACTCGCGGGTGATCCCCGGGAGCAGACCCGATTCCAGCGGCGGCGTGAGAACGGCGCGATCCTTGACGATAAACAGATTGGATTGCGTGCACTCGGTGAGTTCGCCGCGGTAATTCCGCATCACAGCTTCGAAGCCGCCGCGCTTCAAGGCTTGCTGTGCCGCCAGAGCCGAGTTCATCAGGTTGTTGCTCTTGATCATCGGGTTCACTGACTGCGGGTGGTTCCGGACGACGTCGACCAGGACAACTTTTACCCCCTTTTCGTAGGTCTCGGCGGAAGGGGAGGAGAGCGGTTTTACAATGATGACCCACGACGGAGTCGGCGTCGCTTTTGGGTCGTAGGTCAGCTCGCCGACGCCGCGGGTGACAAGGACGCGGACGTAGGCCTCGGCGCCGTCGAGCTTCGCCGAGAAAATTGTTTCCTGAATGCGCGCCGCCAGCTCATCGCCGGTGAAAGGCAGGACGAGATCGATGAGCCGCGCCGAATTGCGCAGCCGCCGCAGGTGCCGGTCGTAGAGAAACAGGCGGCCGTTATAGGTCCGCAACGTCTCGTAAATTCCTTCGCCGTAAAGAAAACCGTGATCGAAGACCGGAATGACCGCTTCCTGCTCCGCGGTGATCCGCCCGTTTACATTAACCGTCGCAGCCATGGCCAAGGATGCCCGGTAGGGCGAGACGCTGTCGAGCCGGACGTTGCAACTACCCTTCGAGCCGCCGTCGCTGCGGTCCGGTCCGAATCAGGACAAGCTTTGACGGCAAAGCGTGCACCCGATAAGACAGGCGCGTGAATCAACGGACGCGCCACTCCAGTTATGGCCCGTGGCTGGTCGGGCTGGGGGCGGCCCTCTGGGGAACGGAAAGCGCATGGCGTATTCCCCTCAACGATCTCTTCGATGCGAAGGTGATCGTGTTTTGGGAGCACATCCTCATCCTCTTGATGTTTTTGCCGATCCTGTTGCCGCAGCTCGGCGAGATTCGCAAGATCGATAAACGCAGCTGGGGTTACCTGGTCCTTTCCGGATTCGCCGGCTCGGCCGTGGGCACCATTTTCTTCACGCTCGCCTTGAAAAACGGGAACCCGACCGTGGTCAATGTCATCCTGAATATTCAGCCGGTTATCTCGACCCTGGGCGCCTTCTTTCTCTTCGGGGACCGGCTCACGCCGCGATTTTTTCTGTTCGCGGGTATTGCCATCGTCGCCGGAATTTTTCTGTCGGTGGAACACCCGACGCTCATCGGCGTTTCGTTCGCCCAGGCGGGGTTGAACCTCGGCACGGGCTACGCCCTGATCTGCGCGTTCTTTTGGGGACTCTCCACCGTGGCCGGACGCGGAGTCATGATCGGCATCCCGCTTCGACTCGCCGCCAGCCTCCGGATCGTCGTCGGGCTCGTCTGCATGACCTGCATTCTTCTCGCGTATGGAAAACTCAACGGCGCTTCGCTCTGGCCCGCCGCTGCCCAGGCGCACGCCGGCACCGCGATTATCGCGCTGATTCTCCTCGCTTCGATCTCGGGCGCCGTTCCCTTGCTCACCTATTTTGAAGGCTTGCGCCTGACCCGCGCCTCGACCGCCGGTTACTTTGAAATGATGCAGACGCTCGCGGCCGTTTGCATCACCTGGGGCTTCTTCCACGCGGCGCTTCGGCCCCATCAGATCGTCGCGGGAATTATTCTGATCGCCGCCGTCGCCCTCGTGCAGAAGGCGCAGGCAGCGGTTGAAGCAGGCTAGGAGGCCCGCCTCTCTTTCGTCAGGTCTCGGGTAAGGATCAGCATCAGGCCGAACAACTGAAAGGTGAGGGCCGCGTAGCTGGCGTAATTTGCCTTTCGTGAGAGCGCGGAACGTTCGCGCTCCAATTCGTGCTTCCGGGTCTCCTTCTTTTGGATGCTCGCCACGATTTCTTCCCGGAACGATTTCATTACCGGCATCAGCGCCGACATCAGAACAACATCGTTGTCCGCGTATTCCGCCTGCGAATGCTTTTGAATCTCACGCAGCTTCCTGCCCAGCTCGGATCTTGGCTCGGGCAACGTCTGGCCGAGCTTCGCCAGTTCGGCGACAAGCCGCAATTTTTCTTCTGGTTTGGCGGCCTCCAAAGCTTTCGTCAACTCCAGCCCCTTTTCGAGAAGGGGAACGA
>JBAPMH010000244.1:0-1740 GCA_049278515.1 Chthoniobacterales bacterium | reverse complement strand
GGAACAGGGCGATCACGGGCACGAGGTACACGAACTGCGGCAGCGTCTGCATCCCGTCGAGCAGTGGCTTCAACATCCGCTGGACGCGGTCGCTCCGCGCCGACCAGATCCCGACCGGGATCCCGATCGCCACGCTGACGATGACCGCGAGGATCACCTGGGCGAGCGTGTCCATCGCGTTGTCCCATTGCCCCACGAACCCGATCACCGCGATGCAGACGAAGGCCATCAGCGCCAGCGTCCAGCGCCGCGCGGCCGCGTAGGCGGCAGCCGCGGCACCGAGGCACACCATCCACCACGGCATCGCGGTCAGGAGGTTCGTCAACGGCGTGAGGACCCTGGTCGTCGTGACGTCGGAAAGGCTCCGCGTGTAGTGCCCGATCGAGTGGATCACCGACTCGTCGACCCGGTCCACCGGCGGCGCGATCGACACCACGTAGGTGTCCGGGAAGTCCTGCTGGCGAAGGACCTGACGGCCCACGATCACGGCGAGGACCACGACGACCCCCAGCACGACGAGCAGCGCCCTGCGGGAGATCGTCCAGCCGAAGATGTGGACCGAGGTCGAACCCCTGCGCTCGCGCTCGGCCTCGCTCCACCCGAAGGTCACTCGGTCCAGCACGATCGCCATCGCGACCAGCGCCAGCCCGGCGGCGAGCGCCTGGCCGACGTGCAGTCCTTGGAGCGCGTCCAGGACCTTCAGCCCGAGACCGGGGTAGCCCACCGTCGCGGCGATCACGATGATGCCGAGCGCCATCATGATCGTCTGGTTGACGCCGACCATGATCGCCGGCTTGGCGAGCGGCAGCTGCACCTTCCGCAGCAGCTGCCTCTTCGTTACCCCGAACGCGAGCCCGGCCTCGAGCGAGTCCTCGGGCACCTGCCGGATGCCGAGGCTCGTCAGCCGGATCGCCGGTGGCAGGGCGAACACCACGGTCGCAAGCATCGCGGTCGTCGCACCGCCGCTGAACAACAGGATGAAGATGATGATGTAGGAGAACGCGGGGACGGTCTGCATCGCGTCTAAGACCGGCCGGAGGAACTTCTCGAGCAATGGATGTCGGGCGCAGAGGATGCCCACCGGGATGCCGATCGCGAGCGCGACCATCACCGACACCAAAATGAGGGAAAGCGTTGGGAGGCTGTCCTCCCAGAAGCCCAGGACCCCGATCACGCCGAAGCCGATCCCCGCGAGGACAGCCTTGCGCCAGCCGGCCACGTAACCCGAGACCGCCACGATCAGCGCGAGCAGCCCGAGCCACGTGAGCCGGGCCAGGCCCTTCGTAAGCTGATCCACGATGGAGTTGATCGCGTTCTTGAAGGGCACCAGCACGTGGACGAACACGCCGTTGGTGCGCTGATGGACCGTGACCCAATCGTTCGCGGTGTTCAGCGGCTTCGCGGCGTCATAGACGAGCCAGTCCGGGAACCCGCCGGGGAACAGCGCGATCCCGATCGCGATGACGGCGACGACCGCCGCGGCCCAGATCAGCCGTCGGCGCCACGGGTGCTCCGCTTGACGGGCGGTCCCCGCTCCGGTGGTGAGCTCGAGCAGTCGCTCGTCGTCGCGGACGATCGCCACTAGCGCGCCTCGATCATGGCTTCGAGCACCGCGGTGCGATCGACCACCCCGACCTGCGTGTCGCCGTCGACGACGCGGTACGCACGGTGCTCGTTCACGACCCGCGGCAACAGATCCTGGACGATGGTGGAGGCGGCGACGTCGCCCGCGTACTCGCC
>JBAPMH010000243.1:0-1500 GCA_049278515.1 Chthoniobacterales bacterium | reverse complement strand
ATGTGAAACGAAGGCTTACCGCCGCGCGCGCGTTTTCTTGCCAGAGGCGGTCTTCTTCCCACGGCCCTTTTTGGCCGCGACCGGTCCCCGGAAGACCCGTTTCGGGAGATCGCTCATCGCCGATCGCTTGAATTTGCGGGCCGCGCGCCGAGCACCCTCCTTGCCTCCATACCCAGTATCACTAAACAAGCGCGTTACGGTCTCACCGCCGCGAAGAAAATGGACCTGGAAACCGTGCGTTTGTTTCTTGGCGCGAGGCTTCGTATCGATGCGCCGGATGTTTTGTTCTGAATCGGGGTTAGCTCTTTTTTTCATTGGTATTGTGCCGGTCGATCACTCTAAGGAGCCATAGCGCAACTGCAAACGCGCCCTGCCCTCAATGTTCCGTTTTCCATGAAGACGGAGGCGGCAGGTGCCAGCCTTGCCATCTTTTGTCGTACTCGGCGGCCGGCAACAACACGTAGCACGGATGCCGAGGCGATCGCATCCAGCTGATCAGCCTCACCAGATCCGGCTCGGCCATGGTCGTGCATCCGGCGCTGGGACGGTCCACTCCCCGCCGGATATGAAAAAAGATCGCGCTGCCGGCGCCGGGCACCCGCGGATCGGAATTGTGCCGGACTTCCACCAGCCAGCGGTAAGCGAAATCGTTGTGCCGCATTTTTTGTTTCGCAAACCACGGCGGCGGATTCGACGGATCGGGGATCGTGATAAACCGATTGTATTCCGGGTGTTTCACATCATCGATCCAGGCGTCCGCGGTGGTGACCTGATGGAAGGGGAAATCAGCGCCGGGCGGCAGCTGCGCATCGTAGGTATAAATCTTTCCGATCCGAAAGACCCCGGCGGGCGCGCGTCCGTCGCGCTCGGATTTGCGGAGGCCGCTTTCATTTTGGCCCTCGAGACCGCTGCCCCAGGCCAGTCCATTTTTGCCGAAGAGGACCGGGCGCGGCGCGCTCACCGGCTGCCAACCGGCTCCCGGGGCGCGCTCGAACAATTGGAGCTCGCCCCGCATCGAGTTCCAGGTGGGAGCGATTCCCACGATCAATTGCGTGCAGTCCTCCGGCACACCCGCGGCACATGCGCTGCTAACCAGCAGGCCGAGCGCGCTCAATCTCACCAAAGTTCGCATTTCCCAAACTTAGACGCGCATCTTATTGCTTCTGTCCAACCCAATTGCGCTGTTGAAAAAAATTCTGCCTCTTCTTTTCCTGGCTGTCGTAACGCTGGCGGCCTATGCGCCTTCCTTGCGGAACGGTTTCGTCTGGGACGACACCGCCCTGATTTTGCGCGATCCTTTGATTCGCAGCTGGCAGCTCGCCCCGGAGGCGTTTCAGCATTTTCTCTTTATCGATGCCACCGCGTCTGATTTCTACCGGCCCATCCAGCGGCTGACATATTTGGTCGATTACTGGGCGTTCGTTTTCAAGCCGGCCGGCTACCACCTTACCAGCATTCTCTGCCACCATGGCGCGACCCTCGCCATGCTTCTCCTGGGCA
>JBAPMH010000242.1:0-4357 GCA_049278515.1 Chthoniobacterales bacterium | reverse complement strand
AGCTGGATCGGCCTTCTCAGTCTGCGCCTTCGCCGTCGCTGCGCTGGCCGGTTTGTCCTTTGTGGCGGCAGGTTTTTCGCCCTTCGCCGGTTCCGTCTTCGCAACCTCGGTCTTTGCGGTCGGGTGGTCGACGATCTCGTCTTTGGGCGGGGCAATCTTGTCCTTTTTCGCAAGAGCTGGATCGGCCTTCTCGGTCTGCGCCTTCGCTGTCGCTGCGCTGGCCGGTTTGTCTTTTGTCGTGGCGGCTTTATCGCTCTTCGCCGGTTCCGGCTTCGCGGTGTCGGTTTTCGCGGTCGGGTGGCTGACGATCTCGTCCTTCGGCGGGGCAACCTTGTCCTTCTTCGCGAGAGCTGGATCAGCCTTCTCGGTCTGCGCCTTCGCCGTCGCGGCGCTGGCCGGTTTGTCTTTTGTCGTTGCGGCTTTGGCGCTCTTCGCCGGTTCCGCCTTCGCGGTCTCGGTCTTTGCCACCGGCTTGGCTGCCGGATCGTCCACCGCCGGTTTCTCCTTCTTCGCGTTGGCGGTCTCAACTTTGGCTGAGTCCGATTTGGCGACGGTCTTGCCGGCGGCTTCGGTTGGGCGCGCTTTCTCGGTCTTCTCCTTGGCCGGTTCGGCTTTCACGGGCTCGGTTTTCGCCACGGTCTTACTCGCTGATTCTTCCTTCGCCGGAATGGTTTTTTCTACCTTGGAGGCCGGCGAATCGGTCTTTGCGATCTGGGCTTTCTCAGAGGCCGGGGCCGATTTTTCCTTCGGTCCGGCCTTTTCTGTTTTGGCGGTGGTGGGCTCCGTTTTCGGCTTCTCTTCTTTTTTCGCGGCGATTTTGCCGGCTGACTCATCTTTCGGCGCGGCAGGCTTGGCCGCTGCAGACGACTTCTCCTTTGCCTCCGGGGGCGTAACTGGTTCGGCGCGTTTGGTTATCTCCTTCGGGGCCGACGTCTTGGCGGCTTTCGTTTCCGGGGCGGATCCCTTGTCCTTCGGATGGGCCGGAAGCGCCTTCAATTCGCGCGGAACAAACACGTCCTGGCCAAAGGAAAGGCCAAACATGGCCAGCCAGCAAAAGAGCGTCGTGGTGACGGTGCGCGACATGAAGCGCCCTTTGTAGAACACCCGGCGGCCCCCTGGCAAGCGTCTTATTTCTGAATATTACGGGAACTTATTGCGGCGGGGGCACCCCAATTCGGACCACCGCCAGCGGAAATCGAAGGCTCAATTCATTTTCGAGGAAGATTTCGACGTGGTGCAATCCGAACTGCTGAAACTGAACGCCGCCAAAGTAATGCACGTTTGTGGCGTGCCCTTCCATCTCCTTGAGCTCAAATTCCACCTCCGCCTGGGCCAGGACCTGTTGCTCGTCCACCCCTACGATCCGGGATTTTTGATGGAACTTTCCTGAGCCGCTGCACCAGCGCGACCAGATGCAAAGCCGGAAGTAGTTGATCGGAAGGCCGGTCGCCGGAATGACGTTGAGGACGCCGACAAGCGTCTGCATGCCATTGAGCTCGCAGCGCACATCCTCGCAGAGCACGCAGCTTTGAAGGTCCGGAAGGATCGCGTCCATCTCGATGGGCTTTTAGAGGGAACCGCGAGCAATCAGGATCAGCAAAACGATCCCGGCGACGATGCGGTAAACGGCAAACGGCGCGAAGCCTCGCGCGCGCACCCAGCGCATGAACCAGGCGACAACGCCCAGCGCGACCACAAACGAAACGGCGAACCCAATTGCCAGCACGACCCACCCATGCGTGTCCATGGCCAGCGGCGCGATCCCTGCCTCGGCCGCTTCGTTCGAATGAGGCCGGATCGTCTTGAGCAAATCGTAACCGGTTGCCACGACCATGGTGGGCATCGAGAGGAAGAAAGAGAACTCCAGGGCGGCGGAACGGGACAGCCCCGCCGTCTGCCCGGCGGCGATTGTGCACATCGAGCGCGAGGTGCCCGGAAAAACTGCCGAAAGAATCTGGACCGCCCCGATCCAGACCGCCTGCGGCAAACTCATTGCCTCCATGTTGTCCGTTCGTGGGCTTCGACAAAGGACATCAACCACCCACATGATCACGCCGCCAAGGACAAGCGCCCACGCCATCACACTGAGATTCTCCAAATTTTGGCCGATTTGCTTCTTCAACAGCCAGGCCGGGACCGCCGTGACGACGAAAGCGATCAGAGTGAGGCTCAACGGATGGGTCAAAATTGTGCGGTCACCTCGCTCACCGCCTGGAAACGAGGAGAGAAACTTCAGAATGCGGCTCCAGAAATAAACGGGAAGCGCCAGGATTGCTCCGAGCTGAATCACGATCGTGTACATCTTCCAAAAGCTGTCGTGAAGATTGAGGCCGAAAAGCGCTTCGACGATTCGCAAATGGGCGGTCGAGCTGATCGGCAGGAATTCGGTGAGTCCCTCGACGATGCCGAGAAGAAAAGAGATTAGAAAATCATTCATTGTTCAGGGTCCCGGCTGCCTTTTCCGAATCAATCGCCGCCAGCTCCGCTTCCACCATCTCGCGAACAAGGTCCTCGAATGATCCACGGGGCTGCCAGCCAAGAAGGGTTTTGATCTTCTCCGGCGATCCGACCAAATGGGCTGGATCCTTCGGCCGGTTGAAGGCCGGGCTGTGCTTTACATACGGCTCCGGCGTCAGGTTCACGACTTTGAAAGCCGTTTCGACAAACTCGCGGACCGAATGCGTCCGGCCCGTCGCCACGACGTAATCATCCGGCTTCTCGGCTTGGAGCATCATCCACATCGCCACGACGTAATCCTGGGCGCGTCCCCAATCTCGCCGGCTCTCGAGGCTGCCAAGGAGCAGCTCCTGGTCGAGTCCTCGCGCAATCCGGGCCGCGCCCCTGGCGATCTTCCGGGTGACGAAATTCTCCCCGCGCCGGGGCGATTCGTGGTTGTAGAGAATCCCGTTACAGACAAAAAGGCCGTAGGATTCGCGATAAACCCGGGCAAGCTGCGTCGCGAAGGCCTTCGCACAGCCGTACGGACTCGCGGGCTGGAGCGGCGTCGCTTCAGTCTGCGGGGATTCGCTGGCGTTGCCGAAAATCTCGGAGCTGGAGGCGTGATAGAATTTCAGCGGCTTGGTCTGGTCCCGCGCGATCTCCAACAATCGCAACGTCGCCATTCCGATTTCCTCACAGGTCGATTCTGGGATTTCAAAACTCAAGCCCACGTGGCTTTGGCCGGCCAGATGATAAACTTCGTCCGGTTGCACTTCCGAAAAAATCCGGCGCAACGTGGTCCCATCGGACAGGTCCCCGTAATGGAGGGAAAATCTGTCGCCGTAAAGGTCTCCCCGCCGCAAATGATCGATCCGGGACCGAAGGAGATTGCTCGTCCGCCTGACGACTCCGCGGACGGCGTAACCCTTTTCGAGAAGAAACTCCGCGAGATAGGACCCGTCCTGGCCGGTGATGCCGGTAATCAGCGCCGTTTTTTTGTCCTCAGCCATCGAATCCAAGACCAATCAGCGAAGCCGGCATTTCGCACAAGAAGGAACGGAAGGCGAAATAACGAATTCAGAATGACGAATGACGAAACAATGACCAAATGACGAATGGGGCGGGGCTGACTTCATTAGTCATTCGTGCTTCGTCATTCCTTCGTCATTCCTTCGTCATTCGTCATTCGTCATTCGTCATTCGTCATTCGTCATTTTCCCCGTCACACTTTGCGCCCGAATTTTTTCTCCAGTTCGGCGTGCGAAATTTGAATCATCGTTGGCCGGCCGTGGGGGCAGCAATAAGGCAGGTCGCATTCGAGCAAATCGCCGATTAATTTTTCGACTTCGAGATAACGGAGCGGATCGTTCGCCTTGACCGCATGCCGGCAAACGGTCTTCGCGATCATTTCCTCCCCCAGCCGCAGGGGCGAACTGCCGTTGCTCGCGCTCTTCAAGCCGTCGATGACTTTGCGCATGAATGTGACGGGATCGGCCACGTCCAGAAAGGTGGGCAGGCTGTCGATCTTGAAGGCGTTCTGGCCGAATGGCTCGATGCCGATCCCCATTTTTTGCAGAGTCGCAACATTACGTTCGACCCATTCCGCATCACGAGGCGCCAGCTCGAAAGTTTGGGCCAGCAAGAGCCGCTGCGACGGCACGCCCTGCTCCTCCATGCGGCGGCGAAGTTCTTCAAAAAGAATGCGCTCATGCGCCGCGTGCTGGTCTACCAGGACGAGCCCGTCCTGGTTTTCCATAAGGACGTAAAGTTTGTTGAGGACGCCGATGATTTGGAATTGCTGCGAACCCGGTGCGCTAAGGGCGGGTTGAGCATTCCACTCGGCCGGCGCTGAGACGGATCTCGGCAACTCATCAGGCTGGACCTGGAACGAAGGCAGCGCCGCTGTTGCCGGGGTCGG
>JBAPMH010000241.1:0-2628 GCA_049278515.1 Chthoniobacterales bacterium | reverse complement strand
CCTTTGCGATCGCCGAGCTAGCTAAGGCGCTTCACAGAAGCGCCACTACATAAAATCGGCGGTTGCGCCGCTCCTTGAAGCTCCGTGGCTCAGCCACCCTGAACGGGCGGCATTACGGAAATCTGGTCTCCAGACTTCACTACATAATCACGCTGAACGAACTCGACTCCGGCAGCGACGAGAATGCTCTTGTCCCACGCGCGAAGCGCTGGCGCCTTGGCGTAAACGATCTCGAGCACATTGCCCGCGGTCGTTCGCTCCGGAATTTCCAGGTCCATGGCTGCCGTCCCGGCCAGGTCGCGCAACCGCGAGAAAAACTGCACGTGCACCTTCATTCGCCGTTGGCATCAGCCGCGATCAATTCCTTCCGAAGCACGCCGATGCAGGGAAGGTTTCGGTAATGTTCCATGTAATCGAGTCCGTAGCCGACGACGAATTCATCCGCAATCTCAAAGCCGACGTAATCCGGCACCACCGTCCGCACCCGCGTTCGCTTCTTTTCCAGCAACACGCAAATCCGAATGCTAAGCGGACCGGCCGCTTCGAGCTTTTCGCGAATTGTTGCCAGCGTTACTCCGCTGTCGAGGATGTCATCGAGGATCAGGACATGACGGCCGGCGATGTCCGGTAGCGATACCTGCCGGACCAGCAATTCGCCCGTCGGGTTCGTCCCGCCGCGGTAACTCGCCACGCTCAAACAATCGAGTTTGAGCGGCAGCGGAATCCGGCGCAGCAGATCCGCCACCAGGATCACGCTCCCGTTCAGGATCGCGACCACCGTCAGCTCGCGGCCGCGGTAATCGTCCGCGATCTGCGCCGCCAGTTCATCGAGGCGCCGATGGATCGTGGCTTCGTCGAAAAGTATTCGCTCGAGATCGGCCTGCATGGAGTGACCTGAACTATCCGGCGTTCGCGGTCTGCTGCGAAGTCGAAACTTCGCCTTCGTTGCGCCGGGACGAGCGAGCGTTAGCGTGCCGCGATGTCTGTCCACACCGAAACATTTGAAGTCCGGACCAAAGGGAAGGGAACCTACGAGGTCACCGGCGAGATCGCGAAGATCGTGCGGCAAAGCGAGATCGCCCATGGCACCGCAACCGTTTTCATCCGCCACACCAGCTGCAGCCTTATCATAATGGAGAATGCCGCTCCCGCGGCCCGCCGCGACCTCGAGAAATTCTTCGAGCGCCTGGTGCCGGAGGATGCCGACTATGAGCACGATGACGAAGGAGCTGACGACAGCACCTCGCACATCCGCATGGTGCTGACGCGAACGAGCGAAGTCATTCCGATCGTGCAGGGAAAATTACAGCTCGGCACCTGGCAGGGAATTTTTCTCTTCGAGCACCGGCGGGCGCCGCATCACCGGAAGATTTTGGTGACGGTGATCGGCGAATAGCAGAGCAGTCATTCCGAGCGCAGTCGAGGAATCCCGTTGTCCGTGGAGCGACATTCCACGCGGCCGCTCGACTTCGCTTCGCTATGCTCGTGATGACGACTGGTTGCGCTCGTAAATGGCGTCGACCAGTCGCAGCGATTTCTCGTTAGGCAGGAGCGACTGCTCCATCTGGTTCATGACGTAGGCAAAGGCAATGCCCGATTCCGGATCGGCAAAAGCATTGCTGCCGCCGGCGCCGGGATGGCCGAAGGCGGAGGCGGAAGGACCAAAGATTCGCTGCGGCGTTTCGGGCGCGTCTTTCATGAAGCCGGCGGAGAACGCGGTCGGGAGTTGCAGGATGCGGTCGATGCCGGAAGCGAGGGGCGTTGTCATTTGGGCGATCGTCTCGGTTTTGAAATAGCGGCGGCCGTCCATTTCGCCGTCGTTCGCGAGCATCGCGTAGAACTTCGCCAGCGAAGAGGCGCTGCCGATTCCGCTGAAGGAAACGATCTGCAGGGCGCGGTTTTCTTTTGTGTTCATCGCGGCAACGGAACTTAACCCGGCAGGCGAGGTGAATGTCTTCTTCACGAGCGTGCCGGGGGTGGCGAGCTGGCGATAAAATTCCGGCGGGCTGTGCTCACCGCCGGCCTTCGCTGCATAAATTGTCGCAGTGCGATGCAGCTGCGAATCTGGCAATCCAATCCAAACCTCGAGGTCCAGCGGGTTTGCGAACGTTTCCCGCCAGTATTCCGCGATCGGTTTCCCGGCGATTCGCCGGACACACTCGTCGACCAGGAATCCAAACGTCCGGGCGTGATAGCCGTGCGCCGTTCCTGGCGGCCAGAGCGGTTTTTGTTTTTCCAGGGCTGCGATCACGGCTGCGTAATCGAGGATATCGGCCCGCTCGTCGAGCGCGCTGAGTCCGGCCTGGTGAGAGAGCAACTCTGCGAAAGTGATCTGTTCCTTCCCGGCTCTGCCAAACTCCGGCCAGAATTCGGCTACTCGACGTTCAAGCCAGATGTCGCGCTCCTGCAGCACATGCAGCAGACAGGCGCTCCCGAGGCCTTTTGTGGCAGACCAGAAGAGGACGAGGGTATCGGCAGTCCACGGCTGCTCGCGTTTCGCGTCGCGGAATCCGCCGTGGAGGTCGAGGACCGATTTGCCATCCCGCCAGATGGAAATGGCGGCGCCGAGCTCGCCGAAGCGGGTGAAGTTTTCTTGGAAAAGAGAAGCGAGATGCTCGCGTTCCACCG
>JBAPMH010000240.1:0-17368 GCA_049278515.1 Chthoniobacterales bacterium | reverse complement strand
ACATCAATTCCGACATAGACTTTTTCTTTCTTCATATGGTAAGAATCTCCTGCTTGTAGATGCGAGCTGGCCAGGCCGGTCCTTTCCCCCCGTCCAAGAGGGGCCGGCTTGGTCGCTCCAGTAACTGTTCGAGTTTGTTTTCTTTCCAAGGGTCGAGGCGGATCGAACTACAACGCGCTCCTTGGGCTTGCACCCCCTGAGCGGCGACGGCGTGGATCTCGCCCCGCCCCTGTCTTGCCCAAACAAGGTCACAATTTAAAGATACAAGCGACGCCGCTTTGAAAGCCCGGCCTCGCCCTTTCGGGCTGCGTTACGGGTCGGCGTAAAGACGGCTGACTGTAATCCTGGCGGTCGTACGGCGACAGAGCGCCGTCGCTACAGCACTACGTGCTCGGCGGTGCGAACAAAACGCCCCAAGGAGCGGCGATCTCCAGCTCGCCGACCTAATGAATAGCGGTTTGCAAAACCGCCGCTCTTATTCCGAGGGAAGGCAGTCAGGTCACCACCCGTTCGACGTGCGAATAGACGTTGAACGTCGGCGGACGAAGGAAGCCGATCAGCGTCTGGCCGCATTCGCGGGCAAAATTAATCGCGAGCGACGAAGGCGCGGAGACCGCGGCGACGATCGGGATGCCCGCAGCGAGCGCTTTCTGGACAATTTCGAACGAGACGCGTCCGCTGACCACGAGCACGTGGCGGTTCAACGGCAAGAGGCCGTCGAAAAAAGCGCGACCGATCGCCTTGTCGACGGCGTTGTGACGTCCGATGTCTTCGCGGATGACCAACGGATTCCCACTGGTATCGAAAATTCCCGCGGCGTGAATCCCGCCAGTGCGCGCGAAATTCCCCTGGGCGTTGCGAAGCCGTTCGGGGAGGCTGAGCAAGATGGACTCCGCAATCCGCGTTGGATCGGTGGTGAAATCGATGAGTGGAAATCGTTGCCGGATAAACTCGATGCTGGCCTTGCCGCACAGGCCGCAGCTGCTCGTGATCGTGCCGAAACGTTCGGCCGGTGCCGGTAAAAATTCCACGGTTGGGGCGAGGTCGACGTTGACGACATTGTCCTTCGTAGCCGGGACTGCCTGCACGTCTGCCCGCTTTTGAATGATCGCTTCGGAGAGGAGAAAGCCGACGGCCAGTTCCTCGTCGTGTCCAGGCGTGCGCATGGTGGTCGCGACGGCGCGGCTCCGAATGCGAATTTCGAGCGGCTCTTCGATCGCGACTTCGTCGGTCACGCATTCGTAGCCGCCTCCTTGTTTTCGGCGGATGATGCTTCCGGCGCCGATTCCATCCATGCAAGATCATCGCACGAAAATGACCGGAGGAAGAGAATGACGTTTTCCGCGCTCTTGCTTGCTGGAGGCGAATCGCGCCGGATGGGACGAGATAAAGCGACGATGGATTTTGATGGTCAACCGTTGTGGAAACGGCAGCTGAAAACGCTCCAGACGCTGGACCCCGAGAAAATATTTGTCTCCGCGCGAACTCCGCCTTCGTGGCTTCCTGATGAGGTTGGTTTGCTTCTCGACGATCCTCCTTCGCGCGGTCCGATTAGCGGGCTTACGAAAGCGCTCGCGGCGATCGCAACGACGCATCTCGTCGTGCTTGCCGCGGACATGCCATTCATGGTGGCCGGCGAGCTGCGTTACTTACTGAAACTCGCAACCGGGGGTCGCGGGGTGGTGCCGATCATCGAAGAACGGGCGGAGCCGCTGGCGGCGATTTATCCAGCACAGGCGGCCGAGGATTTCCAAGCGGCGGTGGCTGGCCATGATTTCTCGCTGCAACCGCTCGTGCGGCGACTTGTTGCAGAGAACAAGATGACGCCGTATGCCGTGCCAGATAGCCGGACGCATTTCTATGAGAGCGTGAACGAGCCGGGGGACCTCAAGGAAGGGCGGTTTGAAACCGCCCTCTGAAACATCGGCGATTGCAAATCGCCGCTCCTTGAGGGTCTGCTCAGAATTCAATGCCCGAATTCCGTCGATGCGCCGGCGTTACTCTTCGGCTTACCGTTCGCTATGAAAATATCGAGCTTTGCCATCGAACGGCCGTCGCTGATAATCGATCAACCGACACCGATGAAAATGCCCGAGCTGCTTCCGCCCCCCGAGACGATGTATCGCGCGCTCGTCGATCGCGACTCGAGTTTCGAGGGAATCTTTTTCGTTGGTGTCCGCACGACCGGCATTTTTTGCCGTCCGACCTGCTCGGCAAAAAAACCGGCGCGGGAGAATGTCGATTTTTTCGCGACGCCAAGTGAAGCGTTGCATGGCGGTTACCGGCCCTGTCTGCGCTGCCATCCGATGGACCCGGAGAAGCGCGCGCCGGAATTGATCGAGCGGTTGCGGGCGGAAGTCGAGCGCTCGCCGGGTGGACGCCTGACCGACAAGGAGCTGGCCGCGCTTTCGATCGATCCCTCCACAGCGCGGCGGCAATTCAAGCGTCATTACGGGATGACCTTCCAGGCCTATCATCGGGCTCGCCGGATGGGCCTGGCGTTGCGTGAAGTGCGCAAGGGCGGTCGCGTGGACGAGGTTCAAACCGAAAGCGGCTTCGGTTCGGCCAGCGGTTTTCGCGATGCATTCGCCCGCGTCTTTGGCGATGTCCCGACAACGGCGGCAAAGAAACAGGGAGGCTTGTTTGCGGAACGGATCGAGACCCCGCTTGGGGCCATGCTCGCCATTGCCGATGACGATGGATTGCGTCTGCTCGAATTCGTCGATCGGCGCGCGATGGAGCGGGAGATGTCGATCCTGAAGAGCCGTCTCCAAACGAACATCGTTCCCGGCGAACACCGTTATCTTACTGCCGTTCGGAAGCAGCTTGCCGATTATTTTTCGGGCAAGAATCTCGAGTTCAACGTTCCCCTGGCGCCGGTCGGATCTCCCTTCCAACTGCGGACCTGGAAGTTGCTCCAGACCATTCCCATCGGCGAAACGCGTTCCTATTCCTGGATGGCAGCGAGACTGGGCGACGCCGAGATGCGCCGCGCCGTCGGCCGGGCCAACGGGGACAACATGCTGTGCCTCATCATTCCCTGTCATCGCGTGATTCGCGCCGACGGAACGCTCTGCGGTTACGGCGGCGGATTGTGGCGCAAGAAATGGCTCCTCGACCACGAGCAGCGCTTCGCCGCTGCAAATCGCTAAATCACTCAGTCGCTAATTCGCTAAGTGAGAACCGCGCCCAGGAGGACTCGAACCTCCGACCGTCGGATTAGAAATCCGATGCTCTATCCGGCTGAGCTATGAGCGCCTCGATTATTTACGGGGGAGATACTATCTCGACCTCCGCGCATTCAAGCAAGGCCGCAAGTTTTTGAGGCTAATACTGAAGCCTAAACTTGACTTGAGGAGCCTCGCGGCCAGAAGATAGATAGTCAGGACCCCATGACCGGATACCCGCGAAAAGAGAAGTCACGCGCCTCGCGTGTGAAAAGCGGTTTCTGCGTGCTCTGCCTCGTAGGAGGCATCATGGCTGTCATCACGCCTCGCTTGTCGGCTGAAATCGTTTTGGTCAGTCGGCTCTCGGAAGCAACGGCATCCGCCCACAATTACGGGAGTTATGATAATCCACCGGCGCGAACTCAAACTGACTTCTTGCCAGCTTCTCTCAGCAACTCGGCCCATGTAAGCGGAGAGTCGGGTATAGGCGATGCGCACAGCACGAGCAATTCGTCGATTACAGTCGATAACTCGATGGGAACGCTGCGAGTTACGGGCGACGGGGGAGGCAATGTTTCCGCGTGGGCCTCAGATGGTGGTGCCTCTGCCGGCGCGAAATTGGTCATCTTAACGTTTACTGTAACCGAGGTCTCTTATGTCTATTCACTGACCGGTCAACTAACGGGGACGCCATTTGCACCGCCAGGATCGTCGGGCCCGCGCGCAACGGCCAAGCTTGCCGCTGGAGGCTCGACGATATTTCAGCAAAATGCCGGCGGCACCAGCCCGGGTTCGGTGACTCTTTCGCAAACTGGAACGCTTTCCCCTGGCAACTACACTCTTTCCGTTTACATAGACACTTCGGCTTCAGGATCGTTTTTCTATGGTGGGCAGGATTCTGGTGGCGGCAGTTTTGACTTTGCGCTCGACCCAGCGCCGCCACCAACACCAACGCCAACACCAACGGCGACACCAACACCAACACCAACGGCTACGACAACGGCGACGCCGACCGCGACCCCAACTGCTTCTCCCACTCCCGCGGCAACCGCCACGGCTACGCCAGGCGGAATTACCCAAGCCGCTAATCTCTCGACGCGTATGCGCGTTCAGTTCGGTGATAACATCGGCATTGGCGGCTTCATCATCTCGGGAACCGTTCCGAAGCACGTGCTGGCGCGGGCTATAGGCCCGTCCCTGGCTTCCTTCAATGTCGCCGACAGCCTGGCTGATCCAGTGCTTGAACTGCACGGCCCGAGTGGGTTCACCACAGTGATCAACGATAACTGGAGAGCCACCCAGGAGATGGCGATCCTTGCCACTGGCCTTGCTCCGACCGACGAATTCGAGTCAGCCATTGACGCGACGCTCGCCCCAGGAGCGTATACGGCAGTAGTTAGAGGCAATAATAATACGTCCGGGGTCGCCCTGGTAGAATTGTACGATCTCGACCAAACGGCCGGAAAGCTGGGTAACATCAGCACACGAGCGTTCGTGAGCACCGGAGAGAACATCGTCATTGCCGGCGTGGTCCTGAGTGGGGGAGGTGAACCGGACAGAATCGTTCTCCGCGGGATTGGGCCAAGTCTCGCGCCGGGATCGTTCCCGACCGGCGCAGTGCTGGCAAATCCGACCCTGGAGTTACGGAACGAAGATGGAACATTGGTGTTAGCGAATAACGACTGGCAGGATGACTCGGTCCGCGCGGCGGAACTCACGGCCGCGGGCCTGGCGCCGGCGAACGACCTCGAATCAGCGATAACGGTAACGCTGCCGCCCGGCTCCTATACCGCGTTGCTGGCGGGGTTGAACAGCGGTACCGGTGTAGGCTTAATCGAAATCTACGATCGGGGTCCGTGACCTACGACGCAGCGGCTCCTGTAAACCCCGCCGCTGCCTGAATGCCGATAACAGTCTTATTGGCCTGAGGCCATCGCCGTGATGGCATTCGGATTCGGTCGCGCCTACTGAAGCGCGTAAGCCTCAACAACGGCAACACCGGTCGCGTTGTTCGTCCCGCGAACAATCACGGTATAGTTGCCGGGGGCCAGGGTTTGGACGAGAGCCGACTCGAAATCGTTTGCTGGTGGGATGCCCGTCGCCTCAATCTCCCCTTGCTGGCTGCCACCGGTGAATCGCGCTTTCCAGTTGTCGTTCGAAGCGATCGTCCCGCCGAAGGCGTCGTGCAGCTCAAGATTGGGATCCTGCAAGGCATTCACGATACCGACCGCGCCGAGCGTGGGACCAATTACGCGAACAATGACTCTCGCGTTTCCGCCGCCCGCGCCCCCGCTCACAATAAACCCACCGATCATGACATTGTTGCCGGTATCGACAAAGCCGCGGGTGCTGATATTTGCGAGCTTCGAGTTAGCCGCTTGATCCAGGTCGTAGACTTCAACGACGCCGACGCCGGTGCCGTTGTTTTTCCCGGAAAGAATGGCGGTGTAGGCCCCCGGGGTAAGCGTAGTCACGATGGCTGATTCCAGATCCTTGTTGGGTTGAAGGCCGGTCGCTTCTACTGCCCCCTGATTTTGTTTCCAGTTATCGTTGGTGGCGACGGTAAGGTTTCCCTGGTGCAGCTCGAGAATCGGATCCTGAAGAGTGGCTCCGACCCCGCTAAGGGAAGGGCCGACCCCGCGAATGATGACTTTCTTTGGATCGGTGCCGGTGATGATGAACCCGCCGATCAACACCTTGTCGTCGGTGAGGACCTGAAGACGGGTCGAGATATTAAGCACGTCCCGGGGAGGAGCCATGTTCAGTCGAAAGACGGTGCCGTGGCTGTAGCTGCCGCCCGACTCGGTCGCCCCGTAGAGACTGTGCTCCGCACCTTCAAAGGGACGGCTCGGATGCTGACCGGTGGCGTCCCCGTCAAACGCGTAAACGTTTACCTGCCCGGCCGGGTTGATCCTAAAGATATTTCCGGCCTGCGGGATTCCGCCATTCTTTGTGGTCCCATAAACGTTTCCGTCCGTGCTCGCCACCAGGCCGATGGTGTCGGTGCCATTGGTGCCATCGAGGACGTAAACCGTGCTTCGCTGACCCGCAGGAGTGACTTTGAAGACGGTGTTTGGCGTTCCAAAGCTCGTCATCCCGTAAACGTTGCCATCGTGACCTTGGATGACACCCCAGGGGTTTCCGCCGTTGGCTCCCGTAAACGAATAGAGCGTCGTCAATGTTCCGGCCGGCGTGATTTTAAAAACGGTCCCGTAACCGCTAAAAATATTGGCCGGGGACTCAGGCCCATAAAAGGCGGAGCCGTAAAAACTGCCGTCCGCTCCCTGGACCAATGCGTTGGGAAAGCTTCCGTCCGCTCCGCCGGTGAAGGTGTAAAGGGTTGTAAACACGCCTGCGGGAGTCATCCGGAAGAATATCCCCGGGTTGTGCATGCTGGCCGGGTGATTGAAAAAGCCACCACTCGAGTCGCCGGCCGCGGTGCCGTAAAAATTCCCGTCCGCCGCCTGGATGAGACTGGTGGCGTGCGTGCCTTTTCCATCCACAAACAGGAACAGGGGAGTGAAGATGCCTGAAGGCGTGAGTTTGAAAATCATTCCATTCAGATCGCCGACTGCTTTTGGCGCCGTGGCGCCATACAAATTTCCATCGGCCCCTCCGATGAGAATGGTCGGATTTGCCTCCTCCTGGGTCGCCGCGCGAAAATCGTAAACCACGCCGACAGTGCCATTTGTATCCACTTTCCAGACAGCTCCATGGCTGGAACCGCCGTTGAAGGTGCCATACGAGGTGCCATACAACGTTCCGTCGGTAAGCCGGACTTGGGGCGAAACGGGGAGGGGGATGGTCAGAGAGGCCATGGTCTCGATCAGGGCGGCCTGGGACGATATCCCAAGCAAAGCCATTCCCAGGATTGCTCCCTTCAGCAGGCGCTTTTTCAAGTCGGTAGGCAACGGAGAAGTAGAGCTCTTTTCGTCGGTGATCATAACATTATTTTCAGCAGTTTCGCGGCCACGTGGAGGAATGATCTCCGGTGGAAAAAGTGGCAGCTCTTTGAGACTCAAAGTCGCTCCGACCCTCAGTCCCACCCGTTAATCGCTAATTCGATGCTTCAGCTCCCAGACGCGAAGGGCGGCGAGCAGGAGACTTTTAGTGCGGGTAAGCGTTCCGACAGCCGGCAACTCCCTCGCCTCATTATCCCGGCCGGCGGCCTTCCGCGGACGGCCTCGGCGCGCTTTGGTTTTGCCGGCGCGGCGTGCGGTCTCGCTGATTGGGAGATGACCACCATTATTCATAACCAGCAAAAAAGCAGCTTCTGAGCCAGCGGGGAACGCTCGGTCGCGTTCATGTAGACGTCGGCCTGCGGCCGACGCGAGAGTGGCATCAACAGCTGCCGGCGGTTTCCCTGGCGTTCGCCGCAGGGGAACGTCTCCAACCGACGCGAAGAGCGGCATGGAGGTGGGGAATGGACATGCTGGAGGGCCGAGCTCCCGCGAGGCCGGCGTCGCAGGAGCTCCGCCCTCCATTTTTCCCGTGGCTCCCACGGGAAAACCCCTTGTGCGCACCTCGGTTTTCCGCCAGCTTGCCACCTCCCATGGGTGCCAATCGAAAACTCGGCTGTTTAAGCATTTTTCTGTTCGTGGCGCTGTGCGCGAGCTTATTCCTGAACCTGGTGCTCGCGGCTGCCGCTTTTCGCCGCATGGCCGGCAGTTCCCGCGAGGAAGAGCCGACGCCATCGTTCCGTGAAACAATCGTTCAGCGGGGCAGCCGCGGCAGCAACGACAAGGTCGCAGTGATCGTGATGCGCGGGCTGATCAGTTCATCACTCTCGGGCAACGTGGGCGACTCCATGGTGGAAGATATGCGCCTGGCTCTCCAGCAGGCGCGTGACGACGAAAATGTGCGGGCGATCGTGCTGGAAATCGATTCACCGGGAGGAGAAGTGACGGCCTCCGACATCATCTACAATTGGGTGGTCAAGGCGCGGGCGCGAAAGCCGGTGGTCGTTTACATGGATTCGGTCGCTGCCTCGGGTGGCTACTACGTGGCGTGCGGCGGAAAATACCTGATGGCGAACGAGACGACCATCACCGGTAGTATCGGCGTGATCATTCAAACGCTGAACTACGAGCAACTCTTTAACAAGATCGGGCTCTCTTCGGTGGTTTTCAAAAGCGGGAAGTTTAAGGACATGCTCAATGGCGCCCGCCAGATTACTCCGGAAGAGCGGGAGTTCGTCCAAAGTTTCGTCATGAAAACGTATGACAAGTTTCTCGGCGTTGTGGCGCAGGAACGCCATCTCCCGGCCGACCAGCTGCGCAATACCATAGCGGACGGGCGAATCCTCTCCGGCAAGGACGCTCTCGAGAATAAGTTGATCGATGGCGTGGGGCAGATCGAGGACGCCTTTGTCAAAGCGAAAGAGCTCGGCAACGCGCCGCACGCGACTGTCGTCAAATACGGACCTCCCTATACCATCAGCCGCTTCCTGCGCGCCTTCGGCAGCACGGGCAATTCGAAACTCGAGCTGACGCTGCCCAAGCAACTGATGCCGCAGCTGGAGACCGGGCGTGCTTATTTCTTGCCGAGTTTTTACGCTCCCTGAGGTCCGTCCCGAAGCATGAGGGCCGACGGCGTTCTTCCAGCCCTCAGTTTTATCTTTTACGTCTTCTTTCTCATCTCGGCGGTCTACATTTACGGCTCCCTCGTTTTCCAAATCAGCTGGCGCGAAACCGAGCCCTCCCTGACACCGCCCCGCGGATTTGGATGGCCTGAAGCAATTCTGGCCTTTTTTTTCGCCCTTCTTTTCCTGGCGCCGGTGCTGATCGCGCCACCTTCGCAAACGCACCAAATCCAGACCCGCGATCTCATCACCAACGCGCTGGTCACGATGGGGATGTTGCTGGCCGTTGCCGGCTTTCTCCGCCTGCGCCGTTTCGATTTGAACGCCCTGGGTGGCTTTTCGAAGATTGGCTTTTTCCGGACGGTCGTAACCGGCGCCGTTCTGATGCTCGCGGCTTATCCGCTGATTTTTTTCGCCGACTTCATCACGCAACGGGTGGTTTCAAACGCTCCCCGGAAACAGGAAATCGTGGAGCTGTTCAGCGGATCGAGCACCCTGGAGCAACGGGTGGTGATCATCATCCTGGCGATATCGATCGCGCCGCTGGTCGAGGAATTCATTTTCCGCTTTTTTCTCTACGGCGTCCTGAAGCGCTATTTTGGGCGGAGCGTGGGCGTTATTGTGAGCTCGCTGCTTTTCGCGGCCGTGCATGCGCATTTGCCATCGTTCGGGCCCCTCTTTGTTCTCGGAACCTGCTTCGCCATCGCCTATGAATGGAGCGGGTCCCTTCTCGTTTCCATGACGATGCACGCGCTTTTTAACGCGATGACCTTGACGGCGCTCGCCTTTCCCGAGCGCTTTCAACCATGAACCTGCGGGAGGCCGGCGAAGACCGCTTGCTCGACCAACTCCTGCCGATGTTGCCGCACAATCGCGAAGTAATTCTGGGCGCCGGTGACGACTGCGCCATCGTCAAATCGGGGAACTCCGACAAGCTCCAGCTTCTCAAGACAGATTGCCTCGTAGAAGAGATTCATTTTGAGAAGAACGCGCCGCCGGAGTCGGTGGGCTGGAAAGCGATGGCGCGGCCCCTGAGCGATTTCGCGGCGATGTCTGGCGTGCCGCAATTTGGCCTCGTTACCCTGGTTGTTCCGTCCAGGACGACTGTCGCCTGGATAAAAAAGCTTTATCGGGGAATCGGGAAGGCAGCCCGCGCATTCGGCGTCGCCATTGTTGGCGGCGAGACGAGTCGAACGGAAGGGACCGTGGTGATTTCGATCACCGTCACGGGGTTCGTCGAGAAAGGACGATGGGTCAGCCGCGCCGGCGGGAAAGCGAACGACGAAATCTTTGTCACCGGCCGTCTGGGAGGGTCATTGCGTGGAGCTCACCTAAAGTTCGTCCCGCGGATCGTCGAATCGCGCTGGCTCACGCAAAATTTCCGAATTCACGCCATGATGGACTTGAGCGACGGGCTGGGCGCCGATTTGCCGCGGCTGGCCCGGGCGAGCAAAGTCGGATTCGAGATCGACCAGGAAAAGTTGCCCCTCAATCCCGGCTGCACCATTCGCCAGGCGATTTCCGACGGAGAAGATTACGAATTGCTCTTCGCCATTGCTCCGAAAGATTCCCGCTTGCTGCCTTCCCGCTGGGCGAGGAAATTCCCGAACGTCCCCCTCACTCGAATCGGCCGGCTCAATCGAGAATCTGCCCGCAGTGCTTCGCGCAGCGATGCGGGCGGGTCGAAAATCGAAAATCGAAAATTACCCCGTGGTTACGTACACTTCCGCTAGCCCTGCCGACACGGAGATCGCTGGACGCGAGTTTGCTCGTGACATGCCGCCCGGCGCCGTCGTCGCTTTGGTGGGGCCGCTCGGCGCGGGGAAGACCCAGTTCGTCAAAGGCCTGGTGAGGGAAATCGGCGCCCCGGTCCCCGTGACGAGCCCGACCTTTACTCTGATTCACGAATATACCGGCGGGCGGATTCCGGTTTATCACTTCGATTTTTTCCGGATCGAAGATCGCCAGTCGGCCGAGCGGCTTGGCCTGGACGAATACTTCTTCGGCGACGGAATCTCGGTCGTCGAGTGGGCGGATAAATTTTCTGAGTTGATCCCACCGGGGGCACGCTGGATTTCGCTTGAGCCAACGTCCGAGACCGATCGTTTGATTACCATCCGTGAAGATCCTGGCGCTTGAACTCTCCAGCGCGCGCGGCAGCCTGGCGTGGCGCGACGGCGATCTCGAATGGGCGCGGGATTGGCCGAACGATCGCAAGAATTCCGGCGAGTTTTTTCAAAACCTCGCCGAGGTGCAGAAGCAATTCGGAGCGCCGGCTCGGATCGTAGTGGGACTCGGGCCGGGCTCGTACGCCGGAACCCGGATTGCGATTTCCGCGGCCATCGGATTGCAGTTGGCGACGAAGGCGGAGTTGATCGGGCTGCCGTCGCTCTGTGCGATTGAATGCGACGCACCGGAATACGCTGTTGTCGGCGACGCCCGCCGGCAATCGTTTTTCCTGGCGCGGGTGCGCGCTCGAATCGTGTCTGCTCCGCCTGCGCTGCAAAGCGAAGCGGAGCTCCGCAGCGCTCTCGCTATCTTGAGCTCCGAAGTGCCAGTCTTCGCCTTCGAAGAACTCCGGCAATTCGAAGGCGTGTTGGTTCGTTATCCATCCGCCGAAATTCTGGCTCGGCTTGCCGCGGAGGAGAATCGCGCGTTTGTTCTGCCGCCGCTCGAGCCGATGTACTTGCGCGAGCCGCATATTACTACGCCGAAACAAAAATGAGCGAAACCTATCGATGCTGGGCCGAGATAGATCGGAGCGCGCTACGCCATAATGCGAGCGTGGTTCGGGGGCGAATTGGCTCGGCGGAGATGCTCGCGGTGGTGAAGGCGAACGCCTACGGGCACGGCCTTGTCGGCGTGGCCGAGGCCCTGGCGAACGACGCCCAACTCTTCGGCGTGGCCAATCTCGAGGAAGCGCTCGCTCTTCGCGCGGCGGGCCTGTCGCATCCCGTGATCACCCTCAGTCCGGCGTTGCCCGAGGAAAGAGCGATCGTCGTTGAGCGAAAGTTTATTCCCACGATTTCGGCGTTTGAAGAAGCCGAAGCCTTCGATCGACTCGGCCCGGTCTCAATCAATTTCAAAGTCGATACCGGGATGGGGCGCATGGGTGTGCCGGAAAACGAAAGCCTTGCGGTGTTCAGGAAAGTGGCGGCTTTGCGCAATGTGCGGGTGCACAGCATCTCCACCCACATGCCGGTGTCGAACGAAGACGCTGATTACACGCGCGGCCAGCTCGCGCGGTTTCGGAATGTCCTGGCGCAACTTCGCGCGGTGGTCCCCGGCGACTATAAGGCGCACGTCCTGCAGAGCGCGGGGACGCTCGCGTTCAACGATCCGCCGCACGAAATCGTCCGCGCCGGGGTCATGCTTTACGGGATTTCACCGTTGCCCGAATTCCAGCGGCTGCTCAAGCCGGTGATGACGTGGAAAGCCCGAATCGCTCTGATCCGTGATATGCCGGCCGGCCATGGGATCAGTTACGGCCGCACTTTCATCACCCCCGGTGCCATGCGAGTGGCAACGCTTTCGGCCGGCTATGCCGACGGCTATCCCAGGCATGTTTCGAATCGCGGGGCCGCCATGCTTGTGCGAGGAAAACGCTGCCCGCTCCTCGGCCGGGTGACGATGGACTTGATGATGATCGATGTTTCCGATTTGCCGGACGCGGCGGTGGGCGATGAAGTCGTCCTCATGGGCCGGCAAGGCGACGAAGAGATTTCCGCAGCCGAGCTGGCCGACCTGGCTGGAACCATTCACTGGGAAATTGTCACGCGCGTTGGCACCCGGGTGAAGAGAGTATTCGTATGACAACGGTTTCAGATTCAAGGAGGGGCGATTTGCAAATCGCCCCAGACGGCGGCCTGGAGAGCGCCGATCCTTGGTAGGAAATTCGTCACGCGCGTTGGCACCCGGGTGCGACGCGTGTATTTGTGAGCAGCGATGTTCCAAATCATCTTCAACGAACTGAGCGCCGCGGAAATGTCGGCCCTGCCGAAGACGCTTCAGCTCGAGTTGCTGGCGGAATTCCAAATTCTCCCCCAGGACCTCGATAACCTGGATGCCAGCCGGTTCGGGGTGATCGAGCGGGAAGGGAAAAAGCTTCATCGCTATCGCGCCAAGGATTACCGGATTTATTTCGAAAAGCGGGCGGAGGGAATCACCGTCCATCGAGTCCTCCACAAGAACACGTTCCGCGATTTTCTTTTCCGCAGTAAGCTTCCGATGGCGGAAGACGATCAACTCGGCAAGACGACCGAATTCTGGAAGTTGATCGAACAAGGCGAGCGAACCCGCAAGGTCTCGTGATTGCGCAGCTCGCCGCCGACGAGAACCTGCGCCGGCGGGAGTTCCCAATTTGCGCTCGCAAGATTTATTGCGCCCATGCCGCCGACGCTCCCCTGCCGCGCCGGGTGGCGGAAGCGATGAAGGAATCGATCGAGAGGGCGGCGGTCGATGCGCGGAATTACGATAACGAGCTGGACCGGATCGAGGAGACGAGAGTGGTGGCGGCGCGGTTGCTGGGCTGCGAGACCGAAGAGATTTCGTTCACTGGCCCCACGGCGAGTGGATTGAATACGGTGGCCAGCGGCTTGGACTGGAACGAGGGGGACGAAGTCGTCTGCTACTTCGATGATTATCCGGCGAACGTTTATCCCTGGCTCGCGCTCGAACGGCGCGGCGTGAAACCGGTTCTGCTCGAGACCGAGCGCCTTGGAGGAATCACGCCAGAAATTGTGGGGCGCGCTCTTACGCAACGAACGAGACTCGTCGCTCTCGCCAGCGCTCACAATATCAGCGGTTATCGCATCGATCTGGACGGGATTGGCGCGCTCTGTGCCGAGCGCGGCGTTCTATTTTCAGTCGATGCCATTCAGACGCTCGGGGCTTTTCCAGTTCCCTTGCAGCATGTTGATTTCGCCAGCTCCGGCGCGCAGAAGTGGCTGCTTGGTCCATCGGGCGCCGGGATTCTTTACGTGAAAAAAACCCGGCATGAATTGCTGAGGCCGGCGCTCATCGGGGGCTGGAACGTGGTCTCACCTGATTTTCTCACTCAGCGCGAAGTTCGTTTCGAAAGCGGCGGCCGGAAGTTCGAGCCGGGCGCCTACACCCACAGCGTTCTCGCCGGGTTGCGTGCGGCCGTGGAGTTGTTGCTCGAAGCCGGTCCCGGGCAGATTCCGGCGCGGATAGCGGAGCTAACTCAGTTGCTTCGCAGCCGGCTCGTCGCCGTCGGCTTCGAGTTCTTAACGCCGGAAGAAGAGCGGAATCGCTGCGGCATTTTGACCTTCCGCCATTCGCGCGCAGGGTCTGATCAGCTCCGCGAATTGCTTGCCAGCAACGACATCGTGGTCTCGAACCGGATCGATCGCGCAAATCGCAGCTGGCTCCGGGTGAGCCCGCATTTTTACAATACCGAGGCGGAGATCGGAAAGATCGCCGAGTTGCTCATCCAAGGAGCGGCGATTTGAAATCGCCGAGTCGAAGAAGCCGGCAAAGCCGCCTGACTAATTCGACGGCGATTGCAAATCGCCGCTCCTTGAGGCTTCCCGCGAAACTGTCGCGCCCTACTTCATCAGCAGCACCGAACGGCTGCGTTTGATTTCGCGGGTGATCTTGCGATGCATGTGTGCCGGCATGCCGGTCACACGGCGCGGCAAGATTTTGCCGCTCTCTGTCACGAATTTCTTGAGGAGATCGGGATTCTTGTAATCGATCGCCTCGGTGGCGATATCGATCCGCCGGCGCGGCATCGTGCGATTGGCGCGGCGGAAAGCGGAACGGCGTTTGGCGGTCTTGGGTTGCATGGCTGTTTACCTCGTCTCCCGGTGGAGCGTATGCCGCTTTAGGAACGGATTGTATTTCTTTTTTTCCAAACGATTCGGCGTCCGCGGGCTCTTCTTGTTCCGGGTGCTCATGTAACGAGAGACCGGCTGCCCGAGCGCCTTCGCTTCCGTGCATTCCAAAGTGATGATTTCCTGCGCCATAAACTATTCCTTGCTCTCGTCCGGCTTGGCTTCTTCCTCTTCACCTTCCGCGCCCTCTTCATCCGTCAGGCCAAAGAGCGAGGTGACCGATTGCCGGACGCGCGACGCCTTGTTCTGTTTCTCGAGCTGCGATTGGCATTCGACGGTGAAACGCGCGAACGGGATCGCCTCGAGGCGCGCGTGAGAAATTTGTTTGCCCGACATTTCGCAGACGCCGTAGGTGCCGAGCTCAATCCGCTTCAACGCCTGGTCGATCTCGTAGAGCGCATCCTGTTCCTGGGAAAGGAGGCTGAGCGCGAAGTCGCGGTCGTAGGCATCGCTCCCGGCATCGGCCTGGTGCATTCCGAAAGCCGACGCTTCGCTGCCTTCCGCGCGCGAACGCAAATTGTCTTTTGCGACCCCGGCCATCGAATCGACCATCGCGTCGCGCAGCTGCAACAATTTGTCTTTCTGGCCGCGAACGAAGGGGTCGAGCCGTTTCTGTTTGAGGTTCTTCGCCGCCAGGATCGTTTGACTGGAATCAGCGGAAGCAAAATTCTTTTTCGCGCCGTTGGCCCGGGGCGATTTTCCGGCGTGCGCCGGCGACTTCTTCGCTACCGGTTTCTTCGAGGCGGTGGCTTTTTTGCCAGCGGGCTTGGACGCTTTCGCTGCCTTAGGCTTGGCAGATTTCGTGGCCTGTCCCTTTGACTTGGCAGGTTGTTTTGAACTCTTTTTTTTCGGGGACTTGGCCATATTTTCAAGTGCACCCTTGGTTAGCCGGGCGCGAGCGGAGGCTTACTTAAAGGCATTTCCGGCAGGGTGCAAGGGGAGATTTCCCCGCTGAAAACGAGCAAAGCGAGGCCGATTTTGAACCGATTTTCAGGAGCTGGCGCTCGAATAATGGCGCAGGGCAAAACGCCAGAAAACGCGGGACAGGGCAAAGGCAATCGATCCGGCCACGATGAGGTGCAACATGAGCCCGGCGGGGTCGCCCAGGGGCTTGATCAATAACCGGGCCGGGATATTGGCCACGATCACCACCGGGATAATCCAGCCAAAGAGAAACCGGAACAGGCGCGGGAAAATCACGTCCGGATAACGGGCAATGTGGAGAAAATTGAAGTAGCCGTAAACGAGTCCCTGGGCCCGGACGATCCAGAAGCTGATCGCCGCGAGCGTGAGCATGATCGAGTAATGAATCGCCACGCCGAAGCCGATTGCGACCAAATAAAGAAGGACATGCCCGACGGTCGGGGTGATGTGCAGCTTCGAGAGCGCCACGATTACGACGCCGCCGCCGAGGAGCGCGTTGAGCACGCTATCGAGACCGAATTGTTTGGTGGAGACGGCAAATTGGCTGTCGATCGGCAGCGCGAGCAGCGAGTCCAATTTTCCCGTCCGGACGAGCTCGGGAATATTTGAAACGTTGACGAAGAAAAACGCCTGAAACAATTGCGCGATCATCTGGTGGGTGCCGACGAGCAGGATCACTTCCCATTTTGTCCAATCACCGATCCGGTCGACCTGGCCGAAAATGATGCCAAAGAAAGTGATCTGGCCGCAGAACCAGAGGACTTCCACGATCATCCAAAGGATGAAATTGGTTTTGAAACTCAGCTCCCGAATGAGCGAGTTGCGCAGCATGATTCCCCAGATGGTGAGATAACGGCGCATGCGTGGAATGTTTTTCTGGCGAAGAGGACGAGAAGTCAACTTGCCGCTCCCGCATTGTCATCCCGAGCGAAGTCGAGGGACCCCGTCGAACGTCGAACATCTCTCCGCGGGGACCCTCGACTTCGCTGCGCTCCGCTCGGGATGACATCGCAACTTCGGGCTCTCTCCGCGGTTGTATTAACCTCAGGCAAGATTCATCGTTGTCAGACACCGGCATGTTCAAGCGACCCATTCCATTAATCACCGCGGCCATTGTTCTCATCGCCGCTGCGCTCCTCCTTCGCCGTTGCGCCAGCGGCTCGAGCGCGACGTTCCAGACGGCGCCGGTGACCCGGGGCCCGATCACGCAGGCCGTGACTGCCACCGGGACGCTCAATCCCGTGCAGAATGTCCAGGTCGGCAGCCAGGTTTCCGGCAATATCCAGAAACTCTTCGCCGATTTTAATTCGGTCGTGAAGGCGGGCCAGGTCATCGCCCAGATCGATCCGGTGGTTTTCCAGGCCAACGTGAACCAGGCGGAGGGCGATGTCTCCAATGCGCGCGCGGCCCTCGAGCTGGCGCGTCTCAATGAGGCGCGCACCCAGGCGCTCGTGGCCAAACAAAACTCCGCCCAGTCGGACCTCGACCAGGCGACGGCCGCGTTGCACCAGGCGGAAGCAAACGTGAAAATCAAGGAAGGCGCGCTGGAAAAAGCGAAAGCCGATCTCGATCATTGCACGATCACCTCGCCGATCGATGGGATCGTGATTTCCCGTAACGTCGATGTCGGCCAAACCGTCGCGGCCAGTCTTCAGGCGCCGGTGATTTTCCAGATCGCGAACGACCTCTCGAAAATGCAGATCGACGCCAACGTCGCCGAAGCCGACGTGGGCGCGGTGGCGGTGGACCAGGACGTCGAATTTACGGTGGACGCGTTTCCGACCCGCACCTTTCCGGGCAAAGTGGTGCAGGTCCGCAACGCGCCGATTACAGTGCAAAAC
>JBAPMH010000239.1:0-2559 GCA_049278515.1 Chthoniobacterales bacterium | reverse complement strand
ATGATGGCCTGGTTCCCTCCGTTGAGATAGAAGTCGCGGACGGCAAAGCCGAGACGGCTGTCAGCGTACAGTCCGCCGAAGATGCGCTCGAAATCTCCGTAACTATTAATTGAGATAGGCTCGTTAGTCGGTCCGCGTAGCGCCCGGCCGATGAACGCCGTGATCGAGGTTGCGACTCCTGTGATGGTGCGGACGCCGCTGGGAATTTCTTCAATGTAAACGCCGGGGTAAGTAAGAGTCGCTGGCATGGGGAATTCTCCGTTTGTACGAGACTATGGGCGGGATGGGTGAAGGTAGGGATGGAGGGAAGGGGAAGAAAAGAAAAACAAAAAGTGCCAACCCAATGCAACAACAAAATAAGTTTTTTTACAAACGCGTCGGACGCGAGGGCACCAGAAGCAACAATAGCCGAATGATTCTGCTCTCTAATGCCGCGGCGGACAGTGGACAGAATCCTGGGCCTGCGTCGGACCTGTTGGGGATCAGTTTCTAGACAGCTTCCCTGGCTGCACTCGGTTCCCCTGCCTCTTTTAGTCAGCAAACAGACAAAAAATGAGCCAGCAGAGGAATCTTTCAAAAATTTCCGTCGGGCTCAATGAAGAGCTTCTCGGGAAAGGCTGATCCTGCTTCGATGGACGGCACTTCCTCCCCGCACCCATGAAGACAAGCGGATTTACACCCTCGGAGTTGCGGACCTTGCGGGCATTCAAAACGCCGGCCGGCATTCAGCGTTTTCTCGACTCCATTCCCTATCATCTCGCCGGGACCGCGTGGTCGCCGCGCAAGGTCTTGCACGAAAAAACGGCGCATTGCCTCGAAGGTGCGATCTTCGCGGCCGCCGCGCTCCGCGTGCTCGGATTCCCGCCGTTGCTCCTCGATCTCGAGGCGGACCAGGACACCGATCATGTCCTGGCCGTCTTCAAAATGCGGGGGCATTGGGGCGCGATCGCGAAATCGAATTTCTCCGGGTGCCGGGGTCGCGAGCCAGTTTATCGCACCCTGCGCGAGCTGGCCCTGAGCTATTTCCACACTTACTTCAACCTCCGCAGCGAACGCACCCTGCGGCGCTATTCGCAACCCGTGAATCTGGCGCGGTTCGATCGCCGCGGCTGGATGACGACAGACAAAGGAGTCTGGTTCATCGCCGAGTATCTCGTCGATATTCCGCACCGCCCATTGCTCCGGCGCGGTCTTGAAAAGCACCTCACCCGTGTCGATTCACGAACCTGGGAGAGCGAGATGGTCGGGCATCGGAAAAAGGAATGAATTGTCTTGCTCGGGTGGATCGAGCGCTCCGTCGCTCGATAGGAATAATCATGACGAAGCCGTTCCGTGAACATTGCGCGATCCCGCCACCGCGGGACGCGATCCACCTATGACGGCACGTTCGGAGGGCCGCGTCTTCGGCCTCGATCTCCTGCGCGCTGCCGCCATCATGATGGTGATCTGCGCCCATGGTTTCGTCGTGCTCTACCCGCACTTTGGCGAGCCGCTCGGGTTTTTCGGCCACGGCGGTTTCTACGGCGTGGAGCTCTTCTTCGTCCTGAGCGGATTCCTCATCGGCCGGATCCTGATCGAGCACGGCGCCGGACTGGGACGGGACGGGACGGTCGGGGTCTTCTACGTGCGCCGCTGGTTCCGGACTTTGCCGCTCTTTTTTCTCTTTCTCGTCGTCAACGTTCTCCTCGAGTACGCGTTTCGCGCTCACCAGGTCGGGCTCGTGGAAGCGCTCGGGCACGGGTTCTTCCTCCGGAACCTGACCGCGTTCCGAATGACGTTCTTTCCGGAATCATGGAGCCTCGCGGTCGAAGAATGGTTCTATCTCCTGTTCCCGGCCGCGCTCTGGCTCGGATTAAAATTTACGAAACGGTTCGATGCCGTCTTCCTGTCCGCCGCCTTGGGTTTCTTCGCTTTCTCCACCGTCACGCGAACCCTAGCTGCCGCCGATCCGGCTGTGACCTGGTCGGAGCAATTGCGTATGGTCGTCATCTATCGCTTTGACGCGCTCATGATCGGCATGATCGCGGCCTGGTGCTCTGTTCGATTTCCAAAGTTCTGGGCGCGGTCCGCGCTTCTCAGCGCGCTTGGTGGATTCGTTCTTCTCCTCGCCATGTACCTCACCCTTTGGAAAATCGAGAAGGGCCACCTTGCCTTTGGCGACGATAATTTTTTTGCGCGCACATTCCGGTTCACCCTCGTCTCGCTCGGCTTCGCCCTGCTCCTGCCGTGGGCCTCGGCGTGGAAACTGACCGCCGAAAATTTCGCCAGCGCGGGCGTGCGGAAGATCGCGCTCTGGTCCTACAGTCTGTACCTCGTTCATCTCCCAGTTTTCCTCCTTGTCACCCATGCAGGACTGGGCGCCGACGCGCCGATGTCGTTGCCGATGGCGCTTCTTTCTTTTGTCCTCCAGATCGGAGGCGCGATTCTGCTCAGCGCGTTGCTCTACCGTTTTTTTGAAGCGCCCTGCACTCGGCTCCGGGAGAAAGCCGGGCCGGCCGTGGCGAAACTTTTCGCCTCGCCAAGCTAGCAGGCGTGGAGGTGCCGTGCCGTGTCAAGGAG
>JBAPMH010000238.1:0-3961 GCA_049278515.1 Chthoniobacterales bacterium | reverse complement strand
AAAAGGATCTCGGTCCCGATTCGTTGAAGGTCTTCAAGAGCATCGAGCGCTTCAATCCGGACAAGACTTGGGCGGCTACGGATGACAATTGGCCGGACGACGAGGCAGTAGCTGCCCAATAAGGTGGGCGGGCGGAACGGATCGTAGCGATTATCGGGGCGCCATTTCGTCCCGGCCCGAAGTTTTTCATCATCGCAAACGATTAAGCAAGGGCGCAGAGTCGATCCTGTGAAGCCGAAACTTGTTGGGTCGCTATTTGCCCTTTCTGCGATTGTCCTCGCCGGCTGCTCGCAAATAGCCGCTGTTTCGGAGAAATCGCCTGGCCGCTTCGAAGCTGCTCCCGGGACTAATCCGGCGATCGCCCAAACGATCGACCGCGCCCAGAAATCGCAGCGGGCGCAGCCCATGGTCGCACTCGAGGCCTACATGAACGCAGCGCGCGAGGCGTTGCATGACCTGGAGCGCAAGCCCGCGGATAAAGAAGCGCGGCGCTGCTACAACTTCGCGGTGGCGGGAATCTTTAGCATAGTCCGCGCGGCCAAGCTTGATCCCTGGACTCAGCCGGTTCCCATTGGCGCGGAGGGCAAGTTAATCCTCGCGGGGAAGAAGGACCCCCGGCCGGACCACAACCCGTCCCTGTATGATTTGATTCCGACCGACGAACTGGATTTTCACGGCACCTATGTAAGTGACAATGTCCATAAGGACGGGATCGGGGCACCGCTCGTAGCCGTCCGGCAGAGGACCAAAGAAGAATCCGCCACCGCCTTCGGGCCGCGCGGAATTTACTACAGCGTCACGGGCGTAGCCGAGTTCGACGGGGCGCGTTGCGTCATCTCTACCCGCGATCCCTTAGCGACTGAAACGGCGCGGGTGGAAGGCCGCACCTACCCGCTGGCTGCCAATTTCACCGCCTCCCTGGCTATGGGATTGGCCAAAGAAGAGCCGCAAAAACTGGGCCTCATCCGGCTCTTGAAGCCCGAGGAATACGCCGACACGGCGCGGGTCGCCCGAATGGAGCCTTACAATCCCGATAAGGCGGTCGTGCTGGTCATACATGGTCTTATGGACACACCTGCCACCTGGGTGCCAATGCTGAACGAATTGCGCGGCGACCCGGATATCCGAGCTAATTATCAATTTTGGTTTTACAGCTACCCGAGCGGCTATCCTTATCCCTATAGCGCGCTCATCCTTCGCCAGGAACTCGACGCCATCGAAAAAAAGTACCCTCTGAGGAAGAAGATGGTCGTGATCGGGCACAGTATGGGGGGATGCATCACCAGGACTTTGATCACCAACCCTGGGATGAAACTTTGGATCGAGGCCTTTGGAAAACCGCCGGAGCAAACCGATCTGCCGGAGGAGAGCAAACGCCAGCTGAAAGAAGCGCTAGTCTTCAAACCGCGAACGGAAATTGGGCGCGTGATTTTCATGTCCGTTCCGCATCGGGGGAGCGATCTGGCGAAAAACTGGCTGGGCCGATTCGGATCGATGCTGGTCCGGACCCCGATGAAGATGCTCACCCTCGGCAACACCATCAGCGAGGCGTTGACCCCTGATCCCGCGGCGTTGCAATTGAAACGGTTCCCCAACAGCGTCGACACGCTGGCACCGAACAACCGGTTTGTGGTGGCGATCAACAAAATTCCAATGATGCCCGGAGTTCCTTACCACTCCATCGTCGGCGATCGGGGGCGGGGCGATACCCCAAAGAGCAGCGATAGCGTTGTCGAGTATTGGAGCAGTCATCTCGAGGGCGCGGCGAGCGAGCGCATTGTTCCATCAAACCACAGCACACCGCTTAATCCGGAAGCAATCGCCGAGGTGCATCGCATCCTAAAACTAAACGCCGAATCCTGGTGAACCAAGTCCGAGTAAAAATTCCATCCCTATCCTACTATCCCATGCCAACCAAACACCTTCTCGTCGCCCTCAGCTTGCTTGTAACGACAGCCCTCGCCCAGACCGAGAGCACGCCGTCTCCCGCTTCATCCGACACCGCCTACGAGCTCGAAGGCCGGGTCGACGCAAAAAAACTCCTGCCCGCGGATGTGATGAAAGGGGGACTCCACTCCGTCGCCGAGCAGGCGGAAAACGATGGCTTGTTGAACACTTACTTTTTCTACTCAGGAGATCAGGCGTTTGCGGTCACGACTGGCCGCGCTTTGCGCACTCGGATTCGTGAGCTCTATGCGATCGACAAACTACGGGCCACCAGCAAGACAGAAGAGTTCGGCAAGGCGATGGCAACCGCCGGCAAGCAAAAGCTGGAGAGCGTCAAGGGGGTCGTAGAGGATCCGGTTGGCACCATTAAACGAGTGCCTCAGGGAGCGTCGCGTTTTTTCGGCCGGATCGGCGACAGTATTAAGAGCGCCGGGTCGGATAGCGAGGGCAATAAGGTGCAGGGCATCACAGGCGTGGAGAAGGCGAAGGTCAAGCTGGCGGCCAAGCTTGGAGTCAGCCCGTATTCGACGAACCAGGAACTGCAGGAACAGCTGACCAATACCGCGCGCGCCATGGCGGGTGGCGGGTTCGTCCTCAACATGGCGACGGGCGTGGTGGGCGGCCCGGTTGGCAGCGCCATCACGGTTCTGAATGTGAACCAGACTCTTCAGGACGCCCTGATCAATTCGACCCCCGACGAGTTGCACGCAATGAATCGCAAGAAACTTACCGCGCTCGGCGCCGCCAAGGAGGACGCGAACGAGTTTCTCATGCACCCCTGGTATTCACCGTGGCATGAAACAATCACAACGGACGCGCTTGCCACCATAGGCGTGGACCCAACCAGTTTTCTCCAGGCAGCAAATCGGGCCCTCACGGAACAGGATGCGAATTATTTTCAAAGCCTTGCGCAAGTGCTGGCTCGCTATCACAAGACGAAGGCGCCTTTGAGCTCGATCCGGGTCGAGGAGGGGAGGGTTTGCGCCATGGATACAAACGGAATTCTGGTGGTGCCGCTTTCCTGTGATTACGCGATCTGGAACGAAGCCAACGCCAGTCGGGTGGAGCTTTTCGGCCAGCTCCCGCAGAGTAAAACCGAGATCAAGGGCCTCGCTCTGTGGGTGGATGGAAAGGTTTCCGAACGGGCGACGGCCGAATTGAAGAATCGGAAAATCGAACTTGCGACTGGCGTCCTCGATGGTCCCTAGGATGCGGAAGGCGCTGCGATTAGTTCTCATCTCGCTCGGCAGCCTGGTTTGTCTGCTGGCGACCGCATGGGCGGCCGGCGCGCTTTATTTCGACTTGCCGATCGCGTGGCTGCGCGCGCCGCTCGCGCTCGTCTACGGCCTGGCCATGTTAGCCGCGCTGTTTTTCCTCAAGGGCCGCTGGCGTGCCATGAGCGTGGCCGGGTTAGGGTTTGCCGCCGTGCTGGCCTGGTGGCTAACGATCAAGCCGAGCAACGAAGGCGATTGGCAACCGGACGTGGAAAAGCTCGCGTGGGCTGAAATCAATGGCGACGAAGTCACCTTCCATAACGTCCGCAACTGTGACTACCGCACCGAGACCGATTACACCGCGCGCTGGGAAACGCGGACCGTGCGCATCTCGCAAATCAGCGGCGTTGACCTGGCGATCACGTACTGGGGTTCGCCCTGGATCGCGCATCCGATCGCCAGCTTCCAGTTCAAGGACACGCCACCAATCTGCTTCTCGATCGAAACCCGTAAACAACGAGGCGAAACCTATTCCACCATCGGTGGACTCTACCGCCAGTTCGAGCTGATCTACACCGTAGCCGACGAGCGGGACGTGATCCGTCTCCGGACAAACTATCGCGTGGGCGAAGACGTTTATCTTTATCGCATCGCGATCACTCCGGCCCAGGCGCGAGAGCGCTTTCAAGAATATTTGCGTTCGGTGAACGAAATTCGCGACCACCCCCGCTGGTATAACGCCATCACCATCAACTGCACGACCAGTATCCGCGACCAGCATCCCGAGGACGAGCGTATTC
>JBAPMH010000237.1:0-11592 GCA_049278515.1 Chthoniobacterales bacterium | reverse complement strand
GTTAAGGGCCTACTCCGCCTTGGTGGGACTCGCCCGATGGCAGACCTCGAGCTTGTTGCCATCCGGGTCTTCGAAAAAAACGGCGTAGTAGCCGGGACTGTATTCGACGCAAAGCTCCGGTCCTTCGATGTTCTTCCCCCCGGCCTGGCGGATCGCCTCGGCGGCCTTGTCCACGGCTTCCCGACTCGGAGCCCAGAACGCAATCCTGTTTCCGTTCGGCCGATGATCGGCCTCCTCGGTGAACCCAAAAAAGTCGACCGCGACTGAGCCTTCCGCTTCGAACAAGCCCCATTGGGAGCCGCTCTTATCCACGCGGAAGCCTATCGCCGGCAAAATTTGCGAATAGAAACGCTGGGCGGTTTCGCGGTTTTTGACTCGAAGATCGATGTGATCGAAAAGACGCGTACTCATAAGACAGTGTTCACTCCGAGGCGCGCTTGTCTACTGGCCGCGGTTCTCGCGCCGAATCGATAGCCGCTATGTCTGCGAAGGCGCGGGCGTTCGGCATTTTTCGATGATTACCATCTCCTTATAGAAATGCATGAAAGACATCGTGTCTGAACGCGTAGGCAGAGCCGTTAGCAGCGGTCTCACGTTCTCGCCGGCGACTTGATCTATGAGAGTCTTCACGAACCCGACCATGCCAAAGTCATGGCTTGGCATCCGCTTGGCAATCAGGTCATCCACCGGCTCCGTGTGGAAGCGCTGAAAATGGTTACCATCCGGCCAGTCGTCAAAATAGCCGGTCCCCCAATCTTCTATGATATAAAGTCCGCCCGGCTTGAGGCAGGGAAATAGGGTCGCATAGGAAGCTGCCGAGTACTGGCCAATATGTGACGCGTCGTCCAGGACGATGTCGAGCCCACCCGGCGCGTGTTTGAGAACAATCTCTTTCAGCCGGTTGCCATCGGTTTGATCCCCGCGCTCGAAAATGACATTGGGGTAGTCGGAGAAATCCGCTTTGTTCTCCGCGATATCGAGTCCAATGACAACTCCTTTCGAAAAATAGGTCGCCCAGACCTTGAGCGATTCACCGGTATGAACGCCAAGCTCCAGAAAGGCCACCGCCTTGTCAGAGAACTGCCCGAAATACCGGTCATAGATGGTATAAAACGTAACCGGCTTGGCGGTAAAATCCGCTTTGGGGCATATGCGCCGCGCGATTTCCTCGAGAGATTCGCTCATGTTAAATGGGGGTGCCGGTTCTCCCGGCGGATCATTAGTTTCAAACCAGACCAGGTGTCATCGACCGCGCAGACCTTGATGTCCACGAATCCAAGCGGAAGGCAAACTTCGCGAATGACGTCTTCGGTGATGTCGCTGACAACGCCGGAGGCTTTCTTCGGCCAGGAAATCCAGAGGACACCGGCATCGGCGAGCATTCCGCGCAGCCGTTTGAGTTCCTTTTCCAAGGCGCTCCGCTTCGTGACGAAGAGATGAACGAAGCCGGCGCCGGCGCTGGCCTTGGCGGTGAACGAAACATCCGCGGGCACCGGTGCCAGCAGCTTGCGATAGCCCGGCGGCGCCTGAAGCGCCGCGACTTTCGTCCCCGGCTTGATCCCAAGCTTTTGGGCCAGTGGCGTTTTTGAGTAACCAGCCATTTCCTTTCCTAGTGTTTCCTGCGCATAATGTCGCGCAACTTCAAATGCGTTTTCTCTTCGCCATCGCGGTTTGCGTGCTCACTCTTCTGGCCGGTTGCCGCCGCCAGAGCAACGCTGTTTCCGGAACAATCGAAGTGGATGAAGTCCATGTCGCTTCCCGTTCCGCCGGGCGGGTGGAAAAGATTTTCGCCTGGGAAGGCGACTCGTTGAAGACGGGCGCTGTCATCGTCCAACTCGAGGCGTCCGAAATGCAGGCGAGGCGCTCGCTCGCAGCGGCCCAGATCAACACCGCCCAGCACGACGTCGAAGCGCAGGCGGCGCAGTTGGAATTCCTCAAGGCCGATGCCCAGCGGCAGCAGGACCTTTTGAAGCGCAACACCGTTTCGCCCAGCGAAGCCGAGCGCGCCGTCAGCGCCGCGAAGGCACAGGAGAAAAACATCGCAGCCGCCAAGGCGCGGGTCGAACAGGCGCAGGCCCAGTTGGCCGACATGGACGCGCAAATCCAGGAAATGAAAATCGTCGCGCCGGCCGACTCGGTCCTGGAAATCCTCAGCGTCAAAGTGGGCGACGTTCTCCCGGCGAATCGCGAAGTCGCCACCCTCATTCTGCCGCAGCGCCTCTGGGTTCGCGTCTATGTGCCGGAACCCTGGCTCGGCTTGATCAAGCTGAATGATCCGGTGCGAGTGCGCGTCGATTCCCATCCCGGTCGGGACTTCACCGGCGCGGTCGAGCAGGTCAATCGCAAAGCCGAATTCACTCCGCGGAACGTCCAGACCGTTGAAGACCGGATCAAGCAGGTCTTCGGCGTGAAGATCAAACTCGACAACAAAGAGGACGCGCTTCGCGCCGGCATGTCCGCCGACATTTTTTTCCCGAATGTGAAATGAGCGACACGATGATCGAATCCGAGGGGCTCACGAAGCGCTTCGGCAATTTCACCGCGGTCGATCACGTCAGCTTTTCGGTCGAGCGCGGCTCGATCTTCGGTTTTCTCGGTCCGAACGGCTCGGGCAAATCCACCGTCATTCGGATGCTTTGCGGCATTCTCGAGCCAACCGAAGGCACGGCGCGCATCGGTGGCCATGACATCCTGCGCGAAGGGGAGGCGACCAAGGAAATGATCGGCTACATGTCGCAGAAATTTTCGCTCTATGACGAGCTGACGGTGAACGAAAACCTCATCTTTTCCGGCAAGCTCTACAGCCTGCCCGAACGCGAATTGAAGCGGCGGCGAGACGAGCTCATCGCGATCACGCATCTCGAGCCCTACCTCGACCGGCGGGCCGCTCTTCTGTCCGGCGGCTGGCGCCAGCGCCTCGCCATGGCCTGCGCGCTGATGCACCACCCGACGGTCCTGTTCCTCGATGAGCCCACGGCTGGGATCGATCCCGTGGCCCGCCGCGAACTTTGGGATCTGCTCTTCGAATTCGCCGGTCAGGGAATGACGCTTTTCGTAACCACCCACTACATGGATGAAGCCGAACGCTGCTCGCACGTCGGTTACATTTACAATTCAAAGCTGATCGTCTGCGGCGAGCCGGACGATTTGAAAAAGATGCCGGAAGTCAGCCCGCCCGGCACCCGCCGCCTCGATGTCACTTGCGATCACGTCACGGTGGCGCTGCGGGCGATGCGCGAAGTAAAGGGCGTCTTGAACGCCACTGTCTTCGGCCAATCGATGCATCTCCTCGTCGACGAAAGCGTCCGGCGCCAGGAGATCGACGAGAAGCTTCGCGGCGTCGGGATTGCGAGCCCGGAGATCCACGAAATCGGGCCATCGTTGGAGGATGTCTTTGTGACGCTCACCGCGAAGCATGCCGGCGAAAATCATGAGGAGCGCGCGGCGTGAACCGATGAAAAGGGAGCTTCAACAGGAGGTAACAGAGAGAACAGAGGGCTTGGGAAACCTCTGTTGCCTCTGTTTGCTCCTGTGAATTGATCCCATGAAGCGCGCTCCTTTCCGCGGCCTGAACGCCATCCTGTTCAAGGAGTTCATCACGGTCCTGCGCGACCCGATGACGTTGTTCTTCATGCTCTTTCCGCCGCTCATCGAAATGATCGCCTTCGGTTACGCGCTCGATAACGACGTGAAACACATGCCGATGGCGATCCTGAACGAGGATCGCACGGTGGAGAGCCGGCAGTTCCTCGATCGTTTCGTGAACACGGAGACCTTCCGCATCGTAGGCGAAGTCCAGAACGTCGAGGAGATGGCCAGCGAAATCCGGAAAGGCCGGGCCTCGGTGGGAATGCAGATTCCGCCGCACTTCACTCGCGATTTGCGGAGCGGACACCCGGCGCAGGTGCAATTGCTGATCGACGGCTCGAATTCGACCACGGCCTTGCAAGCGCTGAACACGGCCCTGGGCGTCGCCCTCACTCAGTCCGTCGAAATGATGATGCGTGACACCGGCCGGCGCACGGTGCCCGTCGAGATCCGCCCCCAGATGCTCTACAACCCGACGATGCGGAGTCCGAACTTTTATGTGCCGGGTGTGATCGGTATTGTCCTGCAAATCGGGACCACGTTCGCCACCGCGATGGCAGTCGTCCGCGAGCGCGAGCGCGGCACGCTCGAACAACTCCTCGTTAGTCCATTGAGCCGGTGGGGTCTGATGCTGGGCAAACTCGTGCCCTATCTCTGTATCGGCATGCTCATGGCGATTCTGCTCTTCTCGATCATGCGTTTTCTCTTTGCGGTGCCGATCGCTGGAAACGTGTTCGCCCTGCTGGTCGCGACCTTCGTTTATTGCTTCGCCCTTCTCAGTATCGGCCTCTTTGTCGGCACCAAGGCCGAGAACCAGATGCAAGCCCTCCAGATGTCGATGATGTTCGTTCTCCCGAGCGTTTTTTTCTCCGGCTTCATCTTTCCGCGAGAAACGATGCCTGCGATCTTCTACGCTCTCGGCGCAATTCTCCCCACGACCTATTTCATTTCCCTCATCCGCGCCATCATTCTCCGCGGCGCGAACTTCCTCGAATACTGGCACTCCCTCGCCGTCCTGTCGGGAATGGCGGTATTTCTCTTCTGCACCTGTGCCCTGCGCTTCCGGAAGAAGATCGGGTGAACATTGGACGAATTGTTGGGCTGCTTCGAATCAGATCGCCGGAAAATCTTGACGGCTTAAAGCCGTCAATGACGTATTCCCGAAGACGCCAGGCCATGCGTTCCTAATAAGGCGCGCGTTTCGGCAGATGGCGATCGCGGTTGAACGGCAAAGCCGCGTGCTCAGGCATGGGGTCATCGGGAAAATCAAGACGCCACTGCTGACGTTCTTCTTCATCGGCATAGTACTTCAGCTGGATGGTTGTGTCTTCGAGAGTAGCCCCTCCTATGGGGCTGGAGTTCCAGGCACCGTCCGGAATACCCGAATGATCAGGCGTCTCTTCCCGCAGGCCGCTGTTCCAGAGCCAATCATAAAGCTCACGATCATTGAGATGATCCGTGTCATAGAGAAAGCAACGCATCTGGGCGAGCTCTCGAATGACCTCCCAAAGCTTGGCGCTTAACGCCACGTCGTCGAGCTCCACAGGTGGAATCATGACAACCCCGCGTTGGATAAGCCGGTTGAAATTTGTGTCAAAAGGCGCCCTCTCAAAGGCCAGGACCTGTTCCAGAAAGGCTTCTTCTATTTTCGATGAGATGGGACCAAAGCCGCCGCTCAGCATTTTTCCGTTGGCGATCCGATAAAGCTCTTCTTTCATCTTCGCGATGCGAATCTGGCGATCGATATCGGCTTCTTCGTCGGGCGCTTGGGGGTTATCGTGCATCGCAAGTTTGCGTATTGCTTAAAAAATTTTATCCGGATGCGCGCCGAAAACCAAGCCGAAATAATGACGCCGTCACTTCTCCGACGTGTCTTGGCCAGCGTTTGCCGAATTGCGTTCGCTCTCCTGGCGTTCTTTTTCTTATTCTGGTGGTTCGGAATGAGAATGCCCGGAAGAAATATTTCGACTGCCGCCCCGCTCGGAGCCGCTGAGATTGCGTTGCGGACCGAGCTTGTTGCCGACGTCCAAAAGCTCGCGGGCGAAATCGGCGAGCGAAATTTGCAGCATTATGCGCAGCTCAATACCGCGGCTGATTTCATCGAAGGTTCGCTTTCACAAGCGGGATTACACCCGCGGCGGGACACGTACGAACTCCAGGGACTGGCCTGTCACAACATCGAGATCGAGATTCCCGGCGCGCGTCCGCAAATCCTCGTCATCGGCGCGCATTATGATTCAGTCTTGGGCTCGCCCGGCGCGAACGACAACGCCAGCGGCGTCGCGGCCCTGCTTGCGATTGCTCGCCGGCTCGCAGGGAAACCTTCCGGGCAAACGTTGCGCTTCGTCGCCTTCGTGAATGAAGAACCGCCGTATTTCGTGAGCGAGCAGATGGGGAGTCTCGTTTATGCGAAGCGCTGCAAGGTTCGCGGCGATCAAATCTCTGCGATGATCAGTCTGGAAACGATCGGGTACTTTTCCGACGCCCCGCGTTCGCAAACCTACCCGTCGCGCGGCTTCGGTTTGGTTTATCCAACCACCGGAAATTTCATTGGATTTGTCGGGAATTTCAGTTCTCGCGCGCTCGTCCGCCGCGCCGTCGCTCTCTTTCGGAAGGCGGCAAAACTTCCATCGGAAGGCGCGGCGCTGCCTTCGTTCGTGCCTGGCGCGGGCTGGTCGGATCACTGGGCTTTCTGGCAATGCGGTTATCCCGCCATCATGGTGACCGACACGGCGCCGTTTCGTTATCCATATTATCACGAAGCGACCGACACTCCTGACAAACTCGATTACGATCGCCTGGCGCTCGTGGTTAGCGGAATGGAAAAAACGATCGCGGAACTCGCCAAGTGACCGGGGAGGTGAAGTGGAGCTAGCGCCTCGAAAGGCGGAGCCGCAGAAGGTTGACCGCGCCTAGAAAAATCTCCCGCCGGCGCAGCTTTGAAACGCCCATCGTCCGGTCGTGAAAAACGATCGGACACTCGATCATCCGCGCACCTGTCCGGTGGGCCCGGTAAAGAAGCTCGCCCTCAAAGGAGTACCCGGTCGATCTGACTTCCTCCGTGCGGATCCATTCCAAGGCATTTCGGCGGAAAAGCCTGTAACCGGAAGTGATGTCGTGAACAGGAATCTGGAGCAGCGTGGCTGCAAACCTGTTGGCCAGCCAGCTCAGGAGAATGCGGCCGATCGTCCAGTTCACGGTGCCGCCGTCCCGGATGTATCTCGACCCGATCACCAGATCACATCCCTGAAGCAGGGAGAGCATCCGGGGTAAATAGGCGGGACTGTGGCTCAAATCCGCGTCCATTGTGCCGATCGTCTCAAAGCCCTGCTCGAGCCCGTACCGGATCCCCGCGGTCAAGGCCAGGCCGAGACCGCGCTCGCCCTGGCGGGATAGAAGTCTGAGATTCGGATATCGTTTCTGCAGGCTCCGCACGATTTCCGCAGTCCCGTCGGGAGAGTTGTCATCAACGACCAGGAGATGGAGGTCTCCGGCAACCCCGAAGAATTGGTGGATCAGTTCGGCAATGTTGGCGCCCTCGTCATAAGTCGGAACAACGACCAGAGCTTCCGCGGTTGCCTCGGGGCCGATGGTAGCGGGGAGGAGATCGGGTTCAGTCGTCATGAGTTTGGCTGCGCCAATCTGCGCGAAACCTTCATTCGCTCGTCAGGTTCGCCCGCCCCTTCAAGTCATTTGATAAGCGTTCGCGAAGAGGACAGTGCAGAGCGCGAGTAACCCAATCGAAAATGCGAGGAGAGGTTCGTAGAGCCATTTCCAGCGGCAGGAGAGCAGGGCGAGAACGATATGGATGGGAAAAACAATGCTGAGGTAGCGCGGCAAACCGTCCAGGCTTCCCCATGAGAGATAGAAGATAAGGGAGACCACCGCGTAAACCAAATACGTGGCCCGCAACCGGAGGAAGAAACCGGCTGCAATCAGGATCGCCGCGCTTCCTGTCATCGTCTGGTAGAGCAAAATGTGCGAAGGCGCGAAATTCCTGGGCCAAAGAAATGTGGTCCAGGGGAGGGTCAGATTTTTTTTCCACCCTGCGTCGAGAGCGTGCATGGGCATCAGGAAATCTCCGCGCTGGAAATAGCAACAGAGCATCCAAAGAGCGAGACCGGCCGGAATCACCGCCAGCCAGAGCAATTGCGGGCGAAAAAATCCGCGCCAGTTATCGCCTCGCGCGCGCCATTGCAGGATGTGCTCGGCCAGAAGCGGCAAGCCGATGAGAAGACCCGGGGCGCGGGTGGCCGATAAAAAGCCGCCGCAAAGCCCGGCCCGGCCCCACTTGTTCTGACGCGCGGCGAGTAACGCGCCGACCGACAGAAGCAGAAAGGTCGATTCGGTATAGGCAGCCGAAAGAAAGAAGCTAACGGGGTTAAACATCAGGAAGATCAGGACGCGGCGAGAGACCACTTCATCGTAGTCGAGGCGCAACAAACGAAGCAGGAGCAGAGCGGAAGCGATCAGGCAACCGTTGGAGACCAGAAGGCAAGCCACCTGCACATCGCGGACGATGAAGGCGGCCGCACGAACCAACAACGGATAGACGGGAAAGAACGCAGCCGCGACTCCGGGCATCGGTGGGGCGTATCCTCTCTCCGCGATAAGACGATACCAGTTGCCGTCCCATTGAGTGAGGACGTCGAGCAGCGTGCCGCCGTGCTCATTTTGCGTCGATACCACTACGTGCGGACCGCGCTCGATGATTTGGCGCGAAAAGACGATGAGAGCCACGAGCAAGAGGCGCGAGGAGGCAAATAGTTGCAGCACCCACGCCGCATCGCCGCGGGTCCAGGGCCGGGGCCGAATTTCGGATTCGCTTTCGTTCACGAAGCGCCCACTTTGCACCTGTTCCTTTCCCTTGCCCAGCATGTATCGGCAGGCAGGTGCTCCCAGGCCGGCCAGAACGTTTGGACCTCCGCGACGGGGAAACAATTTGGGTTGGGTGGGACTCGAACCCACAACCAACCCCGAAAGCTAAGGCAATTGTTCAAGCGCGTAAATCGCAAGTCTCGGATTCCTTTTTCGCTTCAAGGCAAATTCGATACGCCGCGCTTCTCCTGCGGTTTGCACCCATCGGATTACCACCACATTGAAATCGCTGCCGAGACGACGCGTGGTGTGATTGCCGCCACGACGATGTTCGGCTAACCGACGCTCCAAATTTTCCGTAGAACCGATGTAATAACGGCCCGAAGAACCTTGCAGAATGTAAACCCAAGCCATGTTCGGGGGGTGGGTTGGGTGGGACTCGAACCCACAACCAACGCCTTAAAAGGGCGCTGCTCTACCATTGAGCTACCAACCCGTTTCGCAAGAGTTTTACCCGCCGCTGAGACTCTTGGCAACCAACCCCGAAGGCTTTCGGGGCTGCTCTACCATTGAGCTACCAACCCGCTCGGGCCGGGACACGTTTCTAATCCACTTCCAACGGCGCCGCAAGGTTTGCAGAAACGCTCAACGCCCCGCGATCAAGGCGCCGCCCTGCTCGAAGAGGAATCGTGAGCAGAACCCAGCAGGATTTTACGGGCCGCGATCGTAAATTTCGACCACGCCGATGCCGGTCCCGCCGTTGAACCCCGCCAGCAACGCCGTGTAAAACCCGGGCGGCAACGACGCCGCGATCGCCGATTCCAGATTGTTACTTGGCGCCAGTCCGGCCGCGATGATCTCCGCTGCCTGGATCGCGTTATCCTGCCAGTCGTCGTTCGCCAGGATCAACGATCCATTCTCGTCTCGCAGCTCCAGCGTCGGATTGGCCAGCACCGCGCTCGCCGGGAAGAACGCCGGCGCAAGGCTCGGACCAATTCCGCGCACGATCACCCGGTCCAGCTGAGACCCGTTGCCCAGCACCATTCCCGCGATCACGATGTTGTCTCCCGTGTCCACAAACGCCCGCGTGCTGATGTTTCCCAGTTTCCCGCTTGAGGGCGTTATGTCGTAGACTTCCACGAGCGCTACCCCTGAGGTGTTGTTCTTACCTTTCACTACCGCGGTGTAGGCGCCGAGGGCAAGGGTTGCATCGATCTTTGACTCGAGGTCGTTAGTGGGAGCCAGGATAAGAGTGGGGCCCTGGCCATCCCTCCAATTATCGTTAGTCACTGTCGTAAAGCCACTTGGGCCATGGAGCTCGAGGATCGGATCCGCCAGCGGATCCGTGATGCCGAACTGGGTCAGCGACGGCCCAATCGCGCGCACCACGACATGCTTGGTCGCGCCCGTGATGATGAAGCCGCCGATACCCGCCTTGTCGCCCACCTGCACGCGCATCCGCGTCGATAGGTTCAACGCCTGAGTCGCCGGCGTCGGGGTTGGGGTCGCTGTCGCGGTCGGTCCAGGTGTCCCACTCGCCGTGGCTGTCGGCGTCGCCGTAGCGGTGGCGGTGGCCGTCGCTGTCGCACTGGCGGTCGCTGTCGCGGTCGCTGTCGCCGATGGTGTCGGTGTCGGTGTTGCGCCTCCCTGCGCGGTACCGAAGATGACGATGCCGATACTTTGCGCATTCAAGCCCGCCAGCGCCCGCGCATCCGTTGAGTCGAAGTTGAAGTCCACTCGTCCGCTCGCATTTCGGTAATAGCCAAACGCCGGTGCTGTTCCTGTCGTGATCTGCCCGGCCGAATACTGCCCGTTGGAATGAGCCGTGATCAACGAGCTCAGGTTGGTCGTATCCGCGAGCCCAGCCCCCGTGTTCCCCTGGAAATTCTGGGCAAAACCCCATTGCGTTCCAGGTCCGCCAGGCAAGATCAGCGGCGTGGCCAGAGTCACTGGGATTATCGTGAAGCCGTTCGCCGTCAGGTTAAGCGGGCCCAGGTCCACCGTGATCAAAGGGCCCGAGGGATTGCTGAAGACCGGTGTCGCAGCGGCGTTATGGTTGTTCCAGAACTGGATCCGGGCCACTACGTCGGAATAGGTCTGGGTCGTGGCCGATACCATGTAGAGGGCCAGGGCCTTGATCTGCACCGAGGTCGAATCCGCTGGAATCGTGTTGTTGGTCCAGCCGTCACCCATGTAGGTGCGGGGCGTGCCGCCGGTGAAGGTCGTGGTGGTGGTCGTGTTCCCCGTTATGGTATCGAGCAGCCTTCCCGGGATTGGCGTCGGTGTTGGGGGTGGGAGCGTCGGCGTCGGTGTCGCTGTTGGTGTTCCCGGGGATGGGCAAACGTTCCCGCCGGTTCGCAACAAGACGGACACGGTGTTTGAGCCAGAGTTGGCCGTGGCCACGTCTTGAAAGCCGTCGCCGTTGAAATCACCTACCGCCACGGAGGCCGGATTACTGCCAACGAAATTAATGAAGGCCCCGCTGCCGAAACCGCCCCCGCCGTCCCCGAACTTGAAAATCGCGGTACTCGAAGCCGAGTTCGTAAAAACGAGGTCCTGCGCGCCATCAGCCTTGAAATCGCCCACCGCCACCGATGCATACGGAGTACCATTTGCGAAGTTGGTGGCGGCGCCGAAACCGCCCGTGCCGTCGCCTAACGGGATCGACACCTGGTTCGAAAGGGTACTTACCGCCAGGTCCTGCGCGCTGTCAGCATTGAAATTGCCCACCGTCACGGATGTGGGCTGACTAGCAACTGCGAAGTTGGTGGCCGCACCGAAGCCGCCCGTGCCATTACCTAGCAGGATCGATAGGTTGTTTCCATCAAAGTTGGCAACCGCCAGATCTTGCGCGCTATCGCCGTTGAAATCGCCCACCGCCACGGCGCGGGGACCGAGGCCGGCCGGGAAGTTGGTGGCCGCCGCGAAACCGCCCGAGCCATCTCCTAACAAAATGAACACGCCCTGGTTATTGCTAACCGCTACGAGATCCTGCCGGGCGTCCCCGTTGAAATCGCCTACCGCGACGGCGCGCGGGCTCTGGCCGATTCCGAAATTGGTTGCGGCGCCGAAACCTCCCGTGCCATTGCCTAACAAGATCGAGACGTCGTTCGTGTCACGGTTGGCAACCGCCAGATCCGGCCGGCCATCTCCATTGAAGTCCCCCACGGCGACTGAGATCGGAAA
>JBAPMH010000236.1:0-4691 GCA_049278515.1 Chthoniobacterales bacterium | reverse complement strand
CGTCTATGATGTCGGAGAACACGAAGGCGCTCCGTATTTCGCGATGGAATATGTCGAAGGCGGTTCGCTGGCGGATCGCTTGCGGACCGGAATTTTGTCCCCACGGGAAATCGCGCAGCTCTTGGTCCCCGTCGCGCGCGCCCTGGATTTTGCGCACCGGAATCATGTCGTCCACCGGGACATGAAGCCGGCCAATATCCTCCTCGATCCACAGGGTGTGCCGAAGGTGACGGATTTCGGAATTGCCAAACGACTCACCGCGGAGAACGCGCTCACCCTTACCGGGGCGGTCATGGGAACGCCCGTTTACATGGCGCCGGAACAGGCACGCGGGACCAGCCGCGATGTCGGCGCCGCGGCGGACATCTATTCGCTCGGCGCTATCCTCTATGAAATGCTGGCCGGCCGGCCGCCGTTCTTGCCAGAGGAAAGCGATACTTCCATCATGGTCCGCGTGGCGATGGAGAACCCGGTCTCCCCCACCCGGCATCGGCCCGGTATTCCTCGCGATCTCGAAACGATTTGCCTGAAATGCCTCGCGAAAGAACCAGGGGAGCGTTATTCCACCGCCGCCGCGTTCGCCGAGGATCTGGAAAGATTTCTCGACGACAAACCAATCCTGACGCGGCGGCCTTCCCAAGCTTTCCGCAAGGGCCGCCGGACTCTCGTGGCGATCGTCTCCCTCCTCGCTCTTCTGGCCCTCGGCTTCCTTCTTTTTCCCTCCGCGCGTTCGAAGTTTACGAAAGTAACCGAATCGACTCCGGCCGCGCCGGCTGTCCCGGAAAAATCCATCGCCGTGCTGCCGTTCGAGAGCCTGAGCGCGAGCCAGGAGAACTCATTTTTCACGGACGGCGTGCAGGACGAAATCCTGACCAACCTGGCCAAGGTCGCCGATTTGAAAGTCATCAGCCGGACGAGCGTGATGCAATACAAGAACATAGCCAGCCGGAATCTGCCCGAGATCGGCCAGGCCTTGAAAGTCGCGCACGTCCTCATCGGAAGCGTCCAACGCGACAGCAATCGCGTTCGGGTGACGGCGCAATTGATCGACGCCCGGACGGACGCGCATCTTTGGGCCGAGCATTACGATCGCCCGCTGGACGACGTCTTTGCGATCCAAAGCGAGATCGCGAAAACAATTGTCGAGCAATTGCGCGCAAAACTCTCCGCGGGAGAAAAGGCCGCCATCGAGCAGCCACCCACGATCAATCTCGAAGCCTACGATCTTTACAATCAGGCAAAAGCAATCATCGCCACGAGCGCTTTTGGCGCCGGTTTTGGAGACAAACTCACTCACGCGGTGAATTTGCTGGATCAAGCGGTGGCGAAGGATCCGAATTTTCTCCTCGCCTATTGCGACCTCGCCTGGGTGCATGACTTCGCTTATTTCAGCGGCGTCGATCACACGCCGGCCCGCCTGGCGCTGGCAGAGAAAGCGGTCCAAACCGCGCTCCGGTTGCGGCCCGACAGCGGCGAAGCCCACCTCGCCGAGGCGCAACACTTGTATCAGGGCTATCTCGAATACGATCACGCGCTCGCGGAGCTCACAATCGCGAGCCGGAGCTTGCCGAACGATCCCCGTATTTTTGAACTGAGCGGCTACATCATTCGCCGCCAGGGCCGGCAAGAGGAAGGACTCCGGCATCTGCAACGCGCGATCGAGCTGGACCCGCGCAACTTTGGCATGCTTCAGCAAATCGCACTCAGCTATGAAGGCCTGAGGCGTTATGAGGAAATGGTCGATGTCCTCGATCGGGCGCTCTCCATTGTCCCGGAAGACATCGACACGAAGATATCCCGCGCCCAGGCGTTCATCGATTGGAAGGCCGATACCCGTCCCTTGCACGCCGAGATCGAGGCTCTCCTGGCGAAGCGACCCTCCGCTGGTGCCTCCTTTGCCGATAATTGGCTTTACCTGGCCTTATGCGAGCGGGATTACCCGGCCGCTAACCGCGCCCTTGCCGCTTTGGGGGATCATACCTTCGGCCCTGACGCGATCCTTTTTAGTCCCAAGTTTGGGGAAGGTCTGGTCGCGCGGGTAAGCGGCGACACGGCCGGTGCCCAGACCGCTTTCGCCGCCGCTCGGGCGCAACAGGAAAAAGTGATCGCGGCCCAGGGCGAATATGCGCCGGCGCTTTGCGTTCTTGGCCTGATCGATGCCGCGCTCGGGCGCAAGGACGACGCCCTCCGAGAAGGCCGGCGCGCGGCAGAGATGCTGCCGGTGGAAAAAGATGCGCTCAATGGAGTCCGGGTCCGGGAATTCCTCGCAATCATCTATGCGTGGGCCGGTGAAAAAGGCCTGGCCTGCGAGCAACTGGCGGCCGTCACAAAATTTCCAGCTTCCGCGAGTTATGGGCAATTGCGTCTTCATCCCTACTGGGATCCGTTGCGCGGCGATGCCCGCTTCGAAAAAATCGTGGCGTCGTTCGCCCCGGCCAAGACGAAGAAGTAATCCGTGGAGCCATCACGCCCGTGCCGGAAAAACGGCCCCGCCGTCATCCCAAGCGAAGTCGAGCCGTAACGCAACCGGCAAAGCCGGCGAGGCCGCGCTTTCAAACCCCGGAGAACGATGAGCGACGCCGCCCTGACCAGGACGGGGTCCTTCGACTTCGCTGCGCTCCGCTCAGGATGACTAATTTGAAACGACTCACCGCGGCGAGCGCTCCGCTTTTTACCGGAAACGATCGGTCGACGGAGTGCTCTCTTCCTGCGGAGCGGGCGTTGCCGAAGCTTCGGCTTCCGCTTCCGGTTTTGGCTTCGGAGAGGAGGCCTTCTTCTTTTTCTTTGTTTCTTCGGGCTTTTCTCGGGGCTCGATCTTCTTTACCTGGACCCGGCGTTGAAGAACGCTCCCCGTCTGGGCCGGCATCAGGATTTCATCGTAATCTTTGTTCGATTTCGGAGTGCATCCCCCTATTCCGAAGGCGAAACACAGGATGGCTACGATGGCGGTCGAACGGCGGTGCATACGGGAAAAAGGTCCTCCGCCGGTGAGAGAATCAGGAACTTTGTTCCCGGGCAAGAAGAACCGCGCCGCAATGAGAGATTTTCCGACCGTTTCAATCCTGCCGCGCCTGACAGGGAGGCGCTAAATCTTTGAGGTTGAACGCCAAGCCGAACCCATTAATCTGCGCATCCAAATGACCAGCGCCCACTCCGTTCGCATCCTTCTCGGTCTTGGCGCGCTCGCATTGATCACAAGCTGCGCCGAAGTTCCCACCATCCCCACGACTAACGCTCCGCCGACACCCGCGCCGGGCTACTGGAATGGCGACGGCGTCCCCGGCTCTCCGAAAATCATCGTCAGCATCTCCGAGCAGCGGGCTTACTTTTACAAGGGCAAGAATCTCGTTGGCGAATCCACAGTTTCCACCGGCAAGCCCGGGTTTGGCACGCCACCCGGGTATTACACCGTCTTCTGGAAACACGCGGATCATGTCTCGAGCGTGTTCGGCGATTATGTGGATGATGGCGGCAACGTCGTGAAATCGAATATCGACGTGCGCAAGGATTCCAGACCCGCGGGCTCCCATTACGATGGGGCGCGGATGCCGTTCGCTATGTTTTTCCGGGGCGGCTACGCGATGCACCAGGGGTACGTCCCACCCTACGCGGCCTCCCATGGTTGCATCCGCCTGCCTAAAGGAATGGCTGAGGTTTTTTTCAATAACGCCGAGCCCGGGACTCCCGTGATTGTGAAGCAGGAAGCCGTCATGCACGTCGTCACAGTCCCGCCTCAGGTTCCCGCTCCGACCACCGTTGCGCCGCCTGCGCCGAGTGTCGTTCGATCGACGGGGCCTGCCCCGGTTCGTCCCGGACCCGTGACCGTTTCTGCGCCTGCCACGGTTGCTCCTCCGGCGCCGAATGTCGTTCGATCTCCGGCACCGCCCCCTGTTCGTCCCGGTCCTGTTCGGACTACGGTTTCCGCTCCGCCTCCCGGTCCCCTTCGTTCTCCCGCTCCGGTTACTTCCCGCGCACCAGGGACCTTTCCTTATCGTTCCCCTTCTCCGGCTCCTCTTCGGTCGTCGGCGCCGAATCTTGTTCAAGCTCCTGCGCCTCCTCCTGTTCGTCCCGGCCCTGTTCGGACTACGGTTTCCGCTCCGCCTCCTGCTCCCCTTCGTTCTCCCGCTCCGGTTACTTCCCGTGCACCAGGGACCTTTCCTTATCGTTCCCCTTCTCCGGCTCCTCTTCGGTCGCCGGCGCCGAATCTCGTTCGATCCACTGCGCCTGGTCCTGTTCGTCCCGGTCCCGTCACTTCCAAGCTTCCGGCGCCCTCTCCTGTGCCCGTTCGCTCTCCCGGTCCGGTTGTTTCCCGGACGCCTCCTCCGGTCCGTTCTCAGGGTCCCGTTCGCACTACGGTTCCTGCCCCTCCTCCGGGTCCCGTTCGCTCTCCCGCTCCGGTTCTCTCCCGGACACCTGCACCGGTGCGACCTCAGGGTCCCGTTCGCACTACGGTTCCTGCTCCCCCGCCCGGTCCTCTTCGCTCACCCGCGCCTGCTTCAGTTCGTCCCACCCCGGCCCCCGCTCCTTCTCGGACGAAAGGTAAAGTTCATTCCCGTCCTTCGGGTCGTGGGCCCGCGCCTTCTCCGACTCCTAGTCCAGCTCGCTAGCTGCAGGTGGTCGTCGGAAAACCAGTCAAATACGCGAAGCCGCGAAACTTAATTGGTAGGGCGAGACGCTGTCGAGCCGTCGTC
>JBAPMH010000235.1:0-1638 GCA_049278515.1 Chthoniobacterales bacterium | reverse complement strand
GCATCGGGCTAGGTGTTTTCGTCCTGCTGCGCCGAGGCGGCTCCGCCGCCTGGCGGGAGAGCGCTGCCATTCTGAATGTCGCCGGAATCGGCACGGCCATCGCGCTTGTCAGCCAGACCTACCAGATCCAGGGCGACTTCGCGCGGTTCATTCTCGCCTGGATGCTGCTCGCGCTGCCGACGGTTTATCTTTTCCAAAGCAGCGTCGGGCTGGCGGCCTGGTTTGCCGGCGCGACCGTCTGGGTGCTGTCGTCCAAGAACAGCGATCTGCTGGGATTGCGGCCTAACGACCTATGGGTCTGGCCGATTCTTGCGCTTGGCCTCCCTCTTTTTGTTTCGCTCTTGCGCGAGAACCGTAACGGTCATCGGACGCTCCTCGTCCTGGTCGCACTCGCGGTCGCAGCGGCATTTTCATTGGGCCAGACCGACGAATTGGGCGCGCAATCCTTCTGGCGGTGTTCCTTCGCCGCCTACTGGGCCATCGTTTATCTCGTTGGCGCCGTCTGTTTCCGAGATTGGCGGGCGACGCGGTCGCATCCGTTTGTTGCGATTGGCTGGATTGGGATTCTCTCGCTGACAATCTTTCTCACTTTTCGCGACACCTGGCGCTCGCACTCCTGGCAAACCGCGGTGGACTTTACCCCGCGCCATTATCCCGATGCGGTGTCCGCCGGCATTCAGATCGCGTGGGTGGCCGCGGCGCTCCTGCTCGCCGGGTACGGGTGCTGGAAAGCGAGGGAAACGAATCTCGCGCCACCTGCTTTGACACCGGTGGCGCTCGCGGCCTGGCTCATCGCCAAGCGCTCCGGCGATCCGCTGATTCCATCTCTGCTGATCAACGCCTTCGCGCTTGGTCTCGGCATTTACACCCTGCTCCGCGGAATTCGGGCGGGCCGGGTTTTCGAGGCGAACTTCGGCATGCTCGTTGTCGCGACTCTGGCCACCGCGCGCTTTTTCGATAGCGATTTCGAGTTCGTCGTCCGCGGCATCGCGTTCATCGCGATCGGGCTCGGCTTCCTTGTGACGAATCTCGTTGTGTTCAAACGGAAGGCGCGGGCGTGAAACACTGGCGGCTCATCGTTTTTGCTCTGTTCGCGCTGGCGCAGCTCGCAGCCCCTGCTTCGCTGATCTGGAAACGTGAAAATACGTTGCGCAAAGGCAGCGTCTGGAAGTTCCGCACCGCGCCGGTCGATCCGGTGGATGCGTTTCGCGGCCGCTACATTTCGTTGCAGTTCGATATCGAGACGCAGGAGGCGGTGCCTTCCGCCGCGTTGATCGACCGCGAAAATGTGTTTATTATTCTCAAGACCGACACCGAGGGCTTCGCTGCCGTCGACCAGGTCCTGGTTGAGCGGCCCGCGGGCGATGATTTCATGGAGGCGCGTTTGGTTGGGCGTACGATTTCGCTGCCCTTTCACACGTATTGGGTGACGGAGCGCGATGCACCTGCCGCCGAAGCTGCCTATCGTGCCGAGAATCGCCCCGGCCGGCGAAATGCCTACGTCAGCGTCCGCATCTTCCGCGGCGATGCTGCCCTCGAGCAGCTTTATCTCGATAACCAGCCGCTCGGCGATTATCTCAGGCAAAACGCCACCGCGAAATAACGCATGTCATCCCGAGGCTGGCGAAGCGCGCCGAG